>CBDTZA010000009.1:0-15844 GCA_965364785.1 uncultured Roseovarius sp.
GCAAACGGTGAATTCCGGCCTGATCGTGGATTGCTCGAAATACCTCAACCGGATCATAGACCTTGATGTTCCGGGGCGACGCGCCGTGGTGGAACCGGGGATCGTTCTGGATGATCTCAATCGTGCGCTCAAGCCGCATGGGCTGTGGTTTCCGGTCGATGTGTCAACCGCCTCGCGTGCCACGATTGGCGGCATGGTGGGTAATAATTCCTGCGGCTCGCGGTCGCTGCGTTATGGCACCACGCGCGATAATGTCGACCGGATCGAGGGGTTGTTGGCCGATGGCACCGCGTTTGATTTTGGCCCCGGGTCCGGCAATCGCGTGCCCGAGCCGCTATTGCGGCAGATGCTTGATCTTGGTGCGCGCGAAGCGGGTGAAATCGCCGCGCGTTTCCCGCAGGTGCAACGCCGCGTTGGTGGCTATAATATCGACGCGCTTGTGCCCGGCGACGCGCCCATCAACCTTGCGCATCTCTTGATCGGGTCCGAGGGCACGCTTGCAATCTCGACCGCGATCGAGATCAAGTTATCGCCCTTGCCATCAAAAACCCGGGTGATGGGCGTGTGCCATTTCCCCACCTTTCGCGCCGCAATGGAGGCCGCGAAACCGCTTGTGGCGCTTGGGCCGACCTCTGTGGAACTGGTCGATTCGACGATGATCGACCTTGCGCGCTCCATCCCGATCTATGCCAAAACGCTTGAGGCCTTTGTGCGCGGCGCACCCGCCGCGATGCTGTTCGTGGAATTCGCCGATAGCCATGGCGAGAACGAAGAAAACATGCGTCACCTCAGCGATACGATGTCCGATCTCGGGTTTGGCTTTGGCAAGGGCGGCGCGCATGAGGGCGGCGTTGTCGAGGTCTGGGATATGGCCCTTGCCGCCGATATCGGCGAGCTGCGCAAGGCCGGTCTTAATATCATGATGTCGATGAAAGAGGCGGGCAAACCTGTCTCTTTTGTCGAAGATTGCGCCGTGCCGCTTGATCATCTGGCCGATTACACGGATCGCCTGACCGAGGTGTTTAATCGCCATGACACGACCGGCACATGGTATGCGCATGCCTCTGAAGGGTGTTTGCATGTGCGCCCCATTCTGAACCTAAAGCTTGAAAAAGACGTGCGCGCCATGCGCGAGATCGCCGAGGCCGCGTTTGAGATGGTGCGCGAGTACAAAGGCTCGCATTCGGGCGAGCATGGCGATGGCATCGTGCGCTCTGAGTTTCACGGGCTCATGTTCGGGCCGCGCATTCTAAGCGCCTTTGAAGAGGTGAAGGCGGCGTTTGATCCGGGCGTGCGCCTCAATCCCGGTAAGATCGTGCATGCGCCGAAAATGGATGACCGAAGCCTGATGCGCTATCCGCCGGAGTACGCGTTTGACGACCTCAAGACCGGGCATGACTGGTCCGACTGGACCGGCGCGGGGGGCGGATTTCAGGGCGCGGTCGAGATGTGCAATAACAACGGTGCCTGTCGCAAACTGGCCGGGGGCGCGATGTGCCCCAGCTATCGCGTGACCCGCGACGAGCGTGACGTGACCCGTGGACGCGCCAACACCTTGCGCCTTGCGCTATCGGGGCGGTTGGGCAAAGACGCGCTGTTTTCCGATGACATGGCCGAAACTTTGAAGCTTTGCGTCGGCTGCAAGGCCTGCAAACGCGAATGCCCCACCGGGGTGGACATGGCCAAGATGAAAACCGAGGTTTTGTATCAGCGCGGCCAAAAGCTTGGCTATGGCGCGCGCGCGCGTCTGATCGCCGAAATGCCCCGCTATGCCCGCTTGGCGGTGGCGTTGCGCGGCCTGATTGCCCTGCGCAACCGCGTGCCCTTTCTGGCCGCTTTGGGGGAAAAGGTTCTGGGCCTCGCCCGCGCCCGAAGCCTTCCCTTATTTCGCGGTGATTTCTTCCGCGACGCCGAGGTGAGCCGCGCGCCGACAACCGGCAAATCCGGCAAGGTGATCCTGTTTGCCGACACCTTCAACCGCTGGATGGAGCCCGAAATTCCGCGCGCTGCCCTGCGGGTTCTGACGCGCGCAGGTTATGAGGTGATCACCGCACAGGCCCCCGGTCGCCCGCTTTGTTGCGGGCGCACCTATCTCGCCGCCGGCATGATCGAGCAGGCCCGCGCCGAAGCGCAGCGCACGCTTGGCGCCCTGATGCCGCATGTGCGCGCGGGCACGCCGATTGTCGGGCTGGAACCCTCCTGCCTTTTGACCCTGCGCGACGAATTCCTCACCCTTCTGCCCGGCGAAGATGCCCGCATGCTCTCACAAAACGCGTTTCTCTTTGAGGAATTCGTGGCGCGCGAGGCCAAGGCCGGGCGCTTTGATCTGGAGATGCGCGATACCGGTCAGGGCGCGCATGTGCATGGCCATTGCCACCAAAAGGCCGCCGGTGTCATGGGTGATATGGCTGCCGCGCTTGACCTTATCCCCGGCCTCAAGGCGCGAAATATCGAAAGCAGTTGTTGCGGCATGGCCGGCGCCTTTGGCTATGGCGCCGAGACCTATGACGTGTCGATCCGCATGGGCGAGTTGTCGCTTTTGCCCGCCGTGCGACAGGCCGCAAAGGGCGACCTTGTGATCGCCAATGGCACCTCTTGCCGTCACCAGATTGCCGATGGGACCGGACGCCGGGCCTTGCATATCGCAGAAGTTTTCGACAGAGCCTCGGAAACTACAGTAGAAAAGGGCCGATAGAATGCGAAACGACCCCCAAGAGGCCCCACCTATGTCCGAGATGAAGCCAGACCCGATCGGGCGCACGGCCTTGGCTGTTGAGATCACCAACCGGCTGCGCCAGATGATCCTTGAAGGCCAGCTAGAGCCCGGTGAAAAGATCAACGAAAAACTTTTGACCGAACAGTTCGGCGTGTCGCGCACGCCGCTGCGCGAGGCGCTCAAGGTGCTGGCGGCGGAAGGGTTGCTTGACCTCATTCCGCATCGCGGCGCGGTCATCACCCGGCAAAGCGACGGTGAGCTGGCCGAGGTGTTTCGCGTTCTGGCCGCCCTTGAGGGGCTGGCCGGCGAGCTGGCAACAGTTGCGGCCAGCGACGAAAGCCTGAGCCAGATCAAGGCGATGACCGAAAAGCTGCGCCGGTCCTATGAAGAGACGGATCGCCCGACCTATTTCCGCATCAATCAGGCCATTCACAAGGCGATTTTAAAGGCGGCGGAGAATGAAACCCTGCTTAGATCGCACGAGCTTTTGGCCTACCGCGTCCAGCGCGCGCGCTATCAGGCGAACCTGACGCCGGAACGCTGGCGCGCGGCGGTTGAGGAACACGAGGCGATTGCCGAGGCTTTGTGCGCGCGCGACGCCAGCACCACGGCGCGGCGGATGAAAGAGCATCTGTTGAAAAAACTCGCCTCGATATCGGCCAAAGGCTAGGCCTGTATCACACCAGAAACCGCTCTGGCGACAGCGCCGCGATCACCTCTGGTGCAAGCTCGGACTTCTGCCCAAGGACAAGCGCCGCGCTCAGGCGCGACAACGCGGGCGCGGTCTGAACACCGTAACCACCCTGCCCCGCCAGCCAGAAAAATCCGCGTGCCTCGGGGGCAAACCCGGCCACCGGCGTGCGGTCGGCGACAAAGCTGCGCAGACCGGCCCAGCTATGTTCGACCCGCGTCACCGGCACCGTCACCGCCTGTTCAAACCGGTGCAGCCCTTCGGCAAGCACCATGTCATCGGCCCAGGCATCATGCGGCTCAACCGGGTCTTCATCGGCAGGCGACACCATAAGCTTGCCGGCCTCTGGCTTGGCATACCAAGTCTCTGAAATCGAGCCGAACACCGGCCATTTTTCGCAATCATGACCTTCGGGTGCAGGGATGATCGCGGCCGAGCGGCGCATCGGCTGTAGCCCCACCTGTGCCACACCCGCGCGCAACGCCACCTCATCGGCCCAGGCCCCGGCGGCATTGACCAGCATCGGTGCCCTGAACGTGCCCTGCGGCGTCTCGACCTGCCAAACCGCGCCGTCATGGCGGATCTCGCCGACCCGCGCGCCGGTCACGACCCTGCCGCCATTGCTGCGCAAAAACCGGGCATAGCCCTGCAACATCCGGTCAACGTCGATGCCCTGCGCGCCATGTTCGATCATCGCGCCCGCAATCCGATCCGCGCGCAGGATCGGCACGATCTCTGCCGCTTGCGCCCCGGTCAGGCGCTCTATCCCGGTCGAGCCGTCAAGGTAAGCGTCAAGCACCGGCAGCTCGTCCTCGCTCGCCACCATCAATTCACCACGCGGGCTAAGCAGGGGGCCCTCGCAAATATCGCCGGGGTTCTCAAAAATCGGCTCTGCGGCGGCGTTAAGCGCGCGCAAAGTTGCGTTGCCATAGTTACGAATGAAAATCGCCGCCGAGCGCCCGGTCGAGTGATAGCCAAGCTGCGCCTCGCCCTCAAGCAGGACCACACGCGCGCCGCCGCGCGCAAGCTCTGCCGCGGCACTGACCCCGGCGATCCCGCCGCCGATCACGATCACATCCGTGTGGGTCATACGCTTTCAAATCCAGTCAAGGCAGCGGTCAGATTCTGGCCCAACTCGTCACAAAGATAGCCGCCCTCTTGCACAAAAAGCACCGGCAGGCCAAGCCCGGCAATCGCCGCGCCGATACGGCCAAAGCCCGGCGTCGTGATCGCCAGCCCCTTGAACGGATCCCCCTCATAGGCGTCAAGCCCAAGCGCCACAACAACCACATCCGCACCAAAAGCGGCGACCCGTTCAAGCGCTGTTTCCAGCACCTTGAGATAGGCATCATCGCCCGTGCCGCGCGCCAGCGGCAGGTTGAGATTATAGCCAATCCCGCGCCCCTCTCCGCGCTCGTCTGCGTGGCCCCAGAAGAACGGATAGAACCGCGCAGGATCGGCATGAATCGACACGGTCAGCACATCGTCGCGATCATAGAAAATGCCCTGAGTGCCGTTGCCGTGATGCACATCGACATCCAAAATTGCGGCCCGCAGCCCCTTGGTGCGCAACCGTTCGGCGGCGATCCCGGCATTGTTGAGAAAGCAGAACCCGCCCGCCAGATCGCCAAAGGCATGATGCCCCGGTGGGCGGCAAAGCGCATAGCCCGCCCGCGCCCCATCCGCCAAAAGATCCGCGCCGGTGATGGCCGATTGCGCTGACCAATAGGCGGCCTCCCATGTGCCCTTACCAATCGGACAGGCCGTATCAGCCTGATGATAGCCCGCCTGCCCGGCGGCTGATTTCGGGTAATTATCTGATCGGTTCGTGGGATGGATATTCGGGATCACCTCTTCGCCCGCGTCCTCGATCCGCTGCCAGCGGGTGTAGATATTCTGAAGAAAGGTCACGTATTCGGGCGAATGCAACGCCGCAATCGGGCCAAGCCCGGTGTCGCGTGGCGCAATGAACTCACAGCCCGCGCCTTCGGCCCCGTGATGCAGGCGGGCGATACGCTCAGGCTGTTCGGGGCTGGGCAGGACCTTGCCATTGGCCATGAAATGTTTTGGATCATGGCGCCACTGGCGGTCGTCGAAAATGGCCTTCATTGCGCATTCCTTATCAATCGTTGCATTGCGTCCCGCGACAGGCGCATCGTCGTGGCATTGGTCTGTGGCTCGAACCCGAGCCGCGTGTAAAATCGGCGCGAAGCGTCGCTATGGGCATAAACCGCCAATGTCATCCACTCCGCCCCCCAAAGCAGGCCCGCACGCTCTGCCACCTGTGCCAAAAGGGTCTGGCCCAATTTACGCCCGCGCGCCGCCTCTGCGACCCAGAGGTCAGAGACATAAACCCCCGCAGCCCCGCGCGCCGTCGAAAATACCGGACCAAACAGAGCGGCCCCCATAACCGCGCAGTCCTCCAAGGCCAGCATCCCATAGGCAGCGGGCACCGGCCCAAATAGTCCCTGGCGCAAAACATCGGCCCCGGCCAGATGCTCATCGCCCAACTCAATGCTGAGCGCGCTCAACGCGCGGTCCAACAGGTCCAGATCATCGGCACTTTGCACCGGGCGAAAGTCCAAGTCACCCACCCTTCAGATCGCCGTCTTATCTGCGCCCTTGAGGCCCAGAATTGCGCGGGCCTGATCGGGAGTGGCAACGGTGCGGCCCAGGGCCTCGACAATATCGCGGATCTTGCTGACCTGTTCGGCGTTACTGCGCGCAAGCGTGCCGCGCGCAATCGTAAGGCTGTCCTCAAGCCCGACACGCACATGCCCCCCCATGGCCGCCGACATGGTGATCAGGGGCATCTGATGTCGCCCCGCCGCCAGAACCGAGAACATATAATCCTCGCCAAAAAGCTTGTCCGCGATGCGCACCATATGGGTCAGGTTCTCGGGGTCCGGCCCCATGCCGCCCAACACGCCAAACACGAATTGAATGAAAAACGGCGCCTTGATCAGGCCCCGGTCGGCAAAATGGCGCAGCATGTAAAGATGGCTGAGATCGTAACACTCAAACTCGAACCGCGCGCCGCGCTCCTGGCCAAGCTCGGTCAGGATACGGGCGATATCGCGCGGCGTGTTCTTGAAGACAAGGTCGTCGGACCCCTCAAGAAACGGCTTTTCCCAGTCGTATTTCCAGTCCGAAATCCGCTCGGCCATCGGGTAGAGCGCGAAATTCATCGTCCCCATATTAAGCGAGGCCATTTCCGGCTCGGCCTGCTTTGGCGCCGCCAGCCTCTGGTCAAGGGTCATCACCGCGCTGCCGCCGGTGGATATGTTGAGAACCGCATCGCTTGCCTGTTTGAGGCGGGGCAGAAAGCCCATGAAATGATCGGGCTCGGCCGAGGGTTTACCACTTTTGGGGTCGCGCGCGTGCAGGTGCAGGATCGCCGCGCCCGCCTCGGCGGCGCCAAGGCCCGCCGCCGTGATCTCATCGGCGGTGACCGGAAGGTGCGGCGACATGCTTGGCGTGTGGATCGAGCCGGTCAGGGCACAGGTGATGATAATTTCGCGCATCCCCGCCCCTACGCGATCTTGTCGAGGCTGGGTCGGATTTCGGCGGTAAATTGTGCCAGGGCGGCCTCCAGCATGTCGGTGATCTCGTCCAGATGGGTCTCATTCACGATCATCGGCGGGCAGACAAGGATATGATCGCCCTCAATGCCATCACGGGTGCGGCGTGAATAGACGATAAGGCCCTTGTCATAGGCGATCTGCACAAAGCGGTCAAAGGCGCGCAACTCTTTGGGCAAAGGCGCCTTGGTGGCGCGGTCCGACATGAATTCGAAGGCGGTCAAAAGGCCCATGCCGCGCACATCGCCGATGATCGCATGGCGATCCATCAACCCGCGCAAACGGGTCAAGAGTTTTGCCCCCATCAGGGCCGCATTCTGCACCAGCCCCAGACGCTCGATCTCGTCGATCACGGCAAGGCCCGCGGCGCAGGCCAGCGGATTGCCGGCATAGGTGAAGCCGTGCAAAAACCCGCCGGCATCAAGCACCGGTTCAACCAGACGCTCATGCGCCACCATTCCGCCAAGCGGCATATAGCCGGCGGCAAAGCCTTTCGACATGACCATGATATCAGGCGCAAGATTCCAGTGCTCCGAGGCCAGAAATTTGCCGGTACGCCCGGCACCGGTCATTACCTCGTCGAGGATCAGCAACACGCCATATTCGCGGCAAATCTCTTGCACGCGCTCCATATATCCGCGCGGCGGCACAAGCGCACCGGTCGAGGCCCCGCCGACCGGCTCGACAATAAAGGCGAGCACAGAGTCCGGCCCTTCGGCCAAAATCTGGGCCTCAAGCATATTGGCATAATGATGCCCGGTCGCGATGTCGTCGGGGTCAAGCCCGTCAAGATAAGCGCGCGGCGCGGGAATTTTGGGCATCATCTGCATCATCGGCTCGAACGGCTTGGTCAGCGGCGCATAGCCGGTGATCGCCAAGGCCCCGAGGGTACAACCATGATAGCTGGGGCTGCGCGAAATCACCTTCCAGCGGCTGCCCTGCCCGACGGCCAATGCATATTGCCGCGCCAGTTTGATCGCGCTTTCCACCGCCTCGGACCCACCCGAGACAAAGAACACCTTGCTCAAACCCTCCGGTGTCAGAGACGCAGTTTTCGACGCCAGCTTTTCCGATGCTTCGGTTTCAAAATGAAGCCGATATCCAAAGGTCGATTTCTCCATCTGGCGGCGCATCGCCTCTAGCACATTCTCGTTGGAATGACCGATGTTACAGACCATCGCGCCCGACGATCCGTCAAGATAGCGCTTGCCATCGACATCCCACATGTAAACGCCGCGTGCCTGATCCAGCACTGGCTTGCGCTCTCTGCCCTGATAAAAAAGGTGGCTGGGTTTTGCACTCATGATCTTATCCCGGAAGGGCCGCGCAATCTTGCGGGCGAAGGTGCAGATTTACCTCGTCGCCCACGGCAAAGGGGCGCTCGTCGATCATGTTGATGGCCTGTAACTGGGTGTCGCCTGCGCGCACGAAATAACGCACGGCCTGACCCTGATAATCGACCGTTTCCACGCGCGCCGGAACCGAAATAACGCCTTTGGGCGCAGTGGCCCTGGACAACACGATTTTTTCGGCCCGCACGATAAGCTTGGCGGCGCCTTTTGATTTAAGATTGGGGGCCTTTTCGGCCGGGATATCCATGCCGCCAAAAACCGGCGCCTCAATCCCCACGGACGCGCCGCCATAGGTGGTGCAGGTGGCGTCAAAGATGTTCGACGCGCCCAGGAAATTCGCCACAAATTCAGAGGCCGGCGTGTTGTAGACCTCTTCGGGCTTGCCGACCTGTTCAACGCGACCCTCAGACATGACGACAATAAAGTCGGACATCGCAAGCGCCTCGGATTGATCATGGGTCACAAACACGGTGGTGACGCCAATGCGCTCCTGAATGCGTTTAAGTTCAACGCGCATATCTTCGCGCAGGTTGGCATCAAGCGCCGAAAGCGGCTCATCCAGCAACAAAACATCCGGCTCGATCACGATGGCGCGGGCAAGCGCGATGCGTTGTTGCTGACCGCCCGACAATTCCTTGGGATAGCGATGCCCGACATCGGGAAGCTGCACCAGCTCAAGCGCATCCTTCACCTTGCCCGGAATATCGGCACTTGGCACATCGCGGTACTTGAGGCCAAAGGCCACATTCTCGGCCACGGTTTTATGCGGAAAAAGCGCGTAGTTCTGAAACACCAGCCCCAGATTGCGTTTGTGGATCGGCACATCATTGACCCGCTTGTCACCGATCAGGATTTCGCCCTCGGTCGGGTCCAGAAGCCCGGCAATCATCCGCAAATTCGTGGTCTTGCCACAGCCCGACGGCCCCAGCAGAGTCACAAACGCCCCTTCGGGTATCTCAAGCGAGGTCTGGTGAACGGCGGTAAAGCCGCCAAACCGTTTGACGATGTTTCTCAGGGTGACGGCGCTCATTGGCGGCCTCCTTGGGCGGGCAGAAAAGGGGTGGCCCGCCCCGGCAATGGCCGGGACAGGCAAGGGTTAGCTAGGCTTAGTAGCCCTTTTGAACGCGACCAAAGGTCTTGGTCCATTCCTGTTCGTGCTCGTTCCAATAGGCCGGATCGGCAAAGGTCAGGTTCGCCAATGTACCGGTCGGATCAAACGCCGGCAGCGTCGGAATCTTGGTGCCAAGATCAACCTTGGTCGGGTCAAGCGCGGGCGGATAGTTCTGGCCTTCGGCCACCGCAATCGAGGTTGCCGGATCAAGCATGAAGTTCAACAGTTCTTCACAGGCCTCCATCGGGCTGCCTTTGATCACGAACAGACATTCCTGCCAGCCATAGCCGTTGGGCGGGTCCATATAGCCGATGTCATGGCCCTGTTCCTGAAGTGCGAAAATCCGGCCCGACCAGCCTTCGGTCACGTGGATTTCCTCTTCGGCGAGCAGGCTCATCAATTCGGCGCCCGAGCCCCAATATTTCAGCGACAGGTCGCGATGCTTGCGAATGGCATCCCAGACGGCATCCATATCGGTCGCGCCGTTCGGGTCCTGATCCGTTTGCAGCGAGGCAAACCAGATCCGTGTACGCCAGTCGCCCCAGCCGGCAATCTTGCCCTTATGGCCTTCGTCGATCAGGATCTTGGCGCCTTTTTCCTTCATCTCGTCGTCCGAGATATACTTGCGGTTATAGGCAAGACCGGTGGTGCCATAATCATAGGGTACACTGGACAGCGTGCCGTCGGTTACCTTGCGGAACACATCGACCAGCTTGGGGATAACGTATTTCAGGTTGGGGATATTGTCCTCGTTCAGGACACTGGAAAAGCCAAGGTTGTGATAGCGCGCATAGTCGAACACGCCCGACAGGTGAGCGATGTTGTATTCGCCATCCTGGCTCGCCTTGATCCGGCTGATATATTCATCGGGGCCACCAAAGGTGCCATCGACCACGTTGATGCCGGTCGCGGCGGTGTAGGGGTCAAAGGCGTGCTCGCGGAATGCCTCCGAAACCACACCACCCCAGCCGTCAAAGCGCACTTGCGATACCGTCTGGGCACTGGCGTATTTGGCAAAGGGCGTCTGCACGCCGTACGCCAGACCCGCCGCACCGATCAGGCCGAGAAAGCTGCGCCGATCCAGATCGCCATTCATATACCGCTCGCGCATGCGCTCAAGCCGGGTGGTGTTGTCCATTTTCTTGGTCATTTTCATCTCCTTGTTGACTGGGTTCTTTATCTGTTCGGACGGTTCTAACTGCCGCCCTTGCTTGCCACCTTGCGCGCAATCGCCAACCCGATAAGGGGCAGGCCCACGGTCATGAAAATCATCACCGTGCCCAGGGCGTTGATCTCGGGGCTGATGGAATTGCGCAGCATGGCGAAAATCTGTGTCGGCACAGTTTCGACCCCGCCGGGTTTCCAAAACAGCGTGCCGGTGATGTCATCAAAACTGATCGTGAAGGCGAACAGCCCCCCCGCCAGCACCGCTGGCATCATCAGCGGCAGGGTGATTTCGAAAAACGTCTGGCGCGGGCTGGCGCCAAGGCTAAGCGCGGCCTCTTCGATATCGCGCTTGATACTGACAAGGCGGGCCTGCACCACCAATATCACGAAAGGTAGCGTAAAGATCACATGCCCGGCCAGCAAAAGCGGGAAGCTTTTCGGCAGGCCAAGAAAGTTGAGAAACAACAACAAGGCCACCGCTAGCACCACCTCGGGCACCAGGATTGGTGCGATCAGCATGGTGGTGATCATGTTGCGCCCCGGCACGTTATAGCGCACCAGCGCCAGACTGGCCAAAACGCCCAAAGTGGTCGAAAACACCGCCGTCAGCGTGCCCAGAATGATCGAAGTGCGAAAGGCGCGCAAAATCGCCTCGTTCTGCGCCAGCTCCAGAAACCAGCGAAACGAAAACCCGGTCATCGGAAAGCTGCCGAACTGGCTTGCGTTAAAGCTAAGTAAGACCACCACCGCGACCGGCAGGAACATGAAGATGTAAACCGCGATCGCCCAGACGCGGATAAGGTGCCAGCCAAGGTTGGTTTTATCCGCCATCAGCCCAGCCCCTTCATCAGCTGCGCCATGCCAAGATAGCGATTGTAAATAAGAACGAGCGCCCCAAGCACCGCCAAAAGCATCAGGCTAAGCGCGCTGCCAAGCGGCCAGTTGAGCTGGGTGATGATGGCCTCGAACACCAGATTGGCGAACATTGCATCTGTCGGCCCGCCCAACACCAAAGGCGTGATATAGGTGCCCGCGCCAAGCACAAAACACAACAATCCCCCCGCCGCCAAGCCCGGAAGCGACAGCGGCAGCGTGACCTGCAAAAACGCCTGCCACCGTGTGGCGCCTAGCGAATTGGCCGCATCCTCAAGATTGGTGTCGATGCCATCAAGGCTGACGAACACATTCAGCACCATGAACGGCAGCAGGAAATGCACCAGCCCAAGCACCACGGTGGTTTGATTATATAGCATCTGGATAGGCTCATCTATGATCCCGATCCAGAGCATGAAGGTATTGAACGCCCCCGAGACGCCCAGAATATTGATCCAGCTCATCGTGCGGATGATGTAGCTGATCCAGAACGGCAGCATCAAAAGCAAAAGCAAAATCGCCTTGTTGCCGCTGGAACGGGAAATGAAATAGGCCGCCGGATAGCCCATCAAGGCACAGACCACTGTGGTGATCATGGCGATCTTCAGCGTGCCCATCAGGATATTGCGATAAAACGCGTCGCTCAGCACCTCTTGCCAGTTGTCGAGGAAAAACCCGACCTGATCCGCGCCTGTCGAGGTGCGAAGCCAGAATGAATAGACCACAATGAACACCAGCGGCACGAACAGCAAAAGCACCACAGCGCCTAGCGCCGGTGAAAGCAATATCCAAGGTTGTCTTGCCTCGCGGGCTTCGACTGACATGCGGCATCCCTACCCAAGCGGACCCGCCAATGCGGGGTTGCGATCAGGATGCAAACCGGGCAAGCATAAATCCAATAGATAATGAGAATTATGACAATAGATGAAATCAATGGATGATCAGGACAGCCCCGAACGCATCATGCGCGAAATGGACTGGAACCTGCTGCGCACCTTTGTCGTGCTGGCACAGGCCCGCTCTGTCACCGATGCCGCCACCCGGCTCCGCCTGACTCAGCCGTCTGTTTCCACCGCGTTGAAACGATTGGAAAATCGGGTTGGAAAGAAGCTTATTGATCGCAGTCCGGGGCACTTTCAACTGACCGATGCGGGTCAGGTTCTCTATCGCGAGGCGGTGGATATTCAGGGCTCTATCCTGCGCCTCTCGACCCTGATGCGCGACATGACAGACGAGGTGACAGGCCATGTGCGCCTGTCACTGGCGAGCCATGTCATCTGCCCGCTTTTTAATCAGGTGCTGGCCGAATTTCACTCCGAAAATCCCCGCGCGACCCTGTCGATCGACGTTTTCACCTCGGCCCTGGCGATTGATACGGTCACTGCGCGCTCGGCCTCGTTTGCGATCTGCCTTGTGCATCAGCGCAATTCCAAGCTCGAGTATAAACGCCTGTTCCGGGAATATTTCGGCCTGTTCTGCGGCCCGCCGCATGCCTTGTTCGGGCGCAAGAACCTGACCCGTGCCGATCTTGCGGGACATTCTGCGGTCAGCTTTGGCACCGACCGCCTTCAGGACGCCCTCAAGCCCGTGACCCTGATGCGTGCGCAGGCCGAGCTTGGCGATCAGATTATCGCCACCTCAAGCCACCTCGAAGAAGTGCGCCGCCTGATCATCGCCGGGCTTGGCGTCGGGCCGCTGCCGCTTCATGTGGCGGCGCGCGATGTGCGCGACGGCCTGTTGTGGCAATTGCCGCCCTATGACCAGACCGCGCCGATTGACGTGCATGTGGTCTGGAACCCGCGCGCGGTGCTGAACCGGGCCGAAAAATGGCTGCTGGATCGCCTGTTGCACCGCATCGAAGAGACCCCGATGGAAGAGCGCACCTATCGCTAGATGCGCGCGACCTGCCAATCGGGGTAAAGGCCGCTTTGCGCCATCAAGGGCCCCACATCCTGCCCGGCGAAAAGCCCGTCTTGCGTGGCCAGAACCGTGCGCCAGCCCGCGGCGGCCCCGCCAAGAATATCGGTATGAAGCGTGTCCCCCACCATCGCGATCCGGGTCTTGTCGATGCCGCCCAGGCTTGCGGTGACCATGGCATGGACATCCGCAAAGGGCTTGCCAAAAAACACCACCTCTGCCGCCGTGAGGTCGGCAATCTGGTGGCCGTAAAACCCCGGCTCGATTGAAAATCCGTGATCGCGCGGGGCGACCAGATCGGCATTGGCGATGATCACCCGGCGCGGATGTTCCAATAATGACACCTCAAGCAGCGCTTGGCGCGCGTCACTCCAATCGGCGCTGGAGAGGAACAAAAAACCCTCGACCTTGTCATAGGCCGCCCGGTCATCACCCAGCCGGATCACCGGTATATCGAGATCACTTAGCCTGTCTTCGGGCGCGGCAATCACGCCCCAGCGGCGGTTATCCAACACGCACAGGGCGGCATCACGGCTGGTTATAATCTCATCGGGCTCAAGCACGATACCCAGCTTTTCGAACTTGGCCACAGCGCCCGCGCGATCATAGCTCGCGGCATTGGTCAGCACCCGGATCTGACAGCCGCGCGCGCGCAGATCGGCCACCCGGCTGGCAGCGCCAGGGATCGGCGCCTCGCCGACATTGAGCACACCAAAGGCGTCAAACACAAAGGCATCAATGCGGTCCGCTATCTCGCCAAGATTGGCAAGTTTTTGGGTCTGGGGTCGGGCATTAAAGGTCGGCAACCGGGGTCGGATCGCCTCGTATCTGTCGAAAATCCCGCGCGCACCGTTCATCTGTTACCCCCTACCCTGATGGTCGAGGACTGATTCGACCCATTGCACCGTACCCGGCGGGGTTCGGGTGAAAAAGCGCGAATGATCAAAAACTTGCAGCCCGCTTTGGGTTTTTCCGGGTCAGAGGCGTCAAGTTTCCTGAAAACATTCAAGGAACTGTCACAAATCATACGTATCAGCGGGCCAAGAGAAACCTGCACCCGCCCTTAGAAAATTGTTGCTTTACTGATCATTATGCTCATTCTGAAGGCCGTAATGGAGATATGACCAAAATGTCATCCAAAAAACGAAAACGCAGGAACGAGATATTAGACCTGATGCAGACGCAAAAAAGCGTCTCGGTGGATCAGCTTGTGACAACCTTTGGCGTCTCGGCCCAGACCGTGCGCCGCGATATCAACCACCTGTGCCATGAGAACCTGTTGCGGCGGCGCCATGGCGGTGCTGACCTTTTCGAAAAACAACTCAACCTGCCCTATCAACAGCGCAAAACCACCAATTCGCAGGCGAAAGAGGCCATCGCCCATACCGCTGCCACGCTTATCCCGGATGACGCAACGGTGTTCTTTTCCATCGGCACCACGCCGGCCTTTGTGGCCGAGGCGCTACGCGCGCGCAAACGCCTGACGGTGGTGACCAATAACCTCAACGTGGTCATGGCGCTTTCAAACGAGCCGACCAACCGGATCATCGTGCCGGGGGGCGAGGTGCGCCTGCCCGATCTTGATATTCTGGGCGACGAGGTCACCCGTTTTTTCCAGGGTTACCGCGCCGAGTTTGGCATTTGCGGCGTTGCAGGCGTCGCCGAAGATGGCGCGCTTTTGGATTTTCATGCCTCAGAGGTGCGCGTGCGCGAGCAGATCCGCATCGCCTGTGAAACCTCGATCCTTGTGCTTGACCACACCAAATTCGGCCGCGTCGCCCCGGTTGTCGGCGGCAATCTTAGTGACGCCGACCGCATTATCATGGACCGCGCCCCTGATGCCCGCTTTGCCCCGGTGCTAGAGCGCGTCGCAGACCGCCTGACCCTTGTTGAAGGAGGCCTGCAATGACCACGCAACCGTTTGTTTCGCTCTCGGGTATCGGCAAGCGCTGGAATGGCAAGCTTGGGGTCGAGGATGTCAGCCTTGATATCCCCGAGGGCGCGTTCGTAGCGCTGCTTGGGCCCTCGGGCTGTGGCAAGTCCACCACGCTTCGGCTTTTGGCCGGGCTTGAAATCCCCGATGAGGGGCAGATCATCATCGACGGGCGCGATGTCACCACCAGCGCTGCGTCGGATCGCAATCTGTCGATGGTGTTTCAATCCTACGCGCTTTTCCCGCATCTCTCGGTGGCCGAAAATGTCATGTTCGGCCTCAAGGTGCGCCGCGTGCCGCGCGCCGAGCGGCTTGAAAAACTCAAGCGCGCGCTTGAGATTACCGGGCTGACCGGGCTTGAGGATCGCAAACCCGGCGAATTGTCGGGCGGTCAGCGTCAGCGTGTTGCCCTCGCCCGCGCCATTGTCGCCGGTCAGCGCCTGTGCCTGATGGATGAACCTCTGTCGAACCTTGATGCCAAGCTGCGCAATGCGGTGCGCAAG
>CBDTZA010000010.1:0-14836 GCA_965364785.1 uncultured Roseovarius sp.
CAGGGCGCCGCAATGGGGGTGTTGCAATTGCACATCTCGGGGGGCGAACCGGCCTCGCGCCGCGACCTCACCGATCTTGTGCGCGCGGCGCGCGACGCCGGGCTTTATACCAATCTGATCACCTCTGGCATTGGCCTGACCGAAAAGCGGCTGGCGGAGTTGGACAAGGCCGGACTTGACCATGTCCAGCTTTCCTTGCAGGGCACCGATGCGGCGATGGCCGACCGGATTGGCGGTTATAAGGGCGGCTATGACCGCAAGATGACCGTGGCCAAATGGATCGGTGTAATTGGCTTTCCGCTGACGCTGAACTTCGTGATGCACCGGGGAAATATGCACCAACTGACCCGCGCGATCGAGATGGCGCAAGAGATGGGCGCGCGCCGGATCGAGGTGGCAACGGTGCAATTCCACGGCTGGGCCATGCAGAACCGTGGCGCCTTGATGCCCACCCGCGAACAGGCGACAGAGGCCAATCGCACCGTCGCCGAGGCGCGTGCGCGGCTCAAGGGCAAGCTGGTGATTGACTATGTGCCCGCCGATTATCACGCCGATTACCCCAAGCCCTGCATGGGCGGTTGGGCCAGCACCGGCATCAACGTCGCGCCCGATGGGCTTGTTTTGCCATGCCATGCCGCGCAGACCATCAAGAGCCTCGAATTTGACAATGTCCGCGACCGGCCACTGGCCGACATCTGGCAGAACGGCAGCGCCTTCAACGCCTATCGCGGCACCGATTGGATGCAAGAGCCGTGCCGGTCGTGTGAGCGCAAGACGATTGATTTCGGCGGCTGCCGCTGTCAGGCGATGGCGATTGCCGGTGATCCAACGGCGACCGATCCGGTCTGTGTCAAAGCCCCTGATCACGCCAAAATCCGCGATCTGGCGGCGGATTTTTCCGGTCAGGATGAGGCGACGCTAACTTGGCGGGTGATGGACAAGACGCCGGGTTAAGAGCAAACCCGGTTTGACACCTCAATCAGGGTGCCATCCGGGTCGCACAGATAAAGCGACAGGATCGGTCCGGTCGCGCCTGTGCGCTGCACCGGGCCTTCCTCAACCGCGACACCGCACCGCTCAAGATGCGCCTGCCACTCGGTGATCGGGGTATCGCTCAAAAAACACAAATCCCCCGATCCGGGTGTGGCGCGCCGCGCTTTGGGTTCAAACTCGGCGCCCGCAAGATGCAGGTTTATCTTTTGCGTGCCAAAACTTAGCGCCCATCGCGCCGTTCCGTCAGCGGGCGTAAAGGCATTTTCCGTCATCCCCAGAACATCGCGATAAAAGGCAATCGTCGCCTCAAGATCGACCACCGTCAGCACCAGATGATCGAGCGCCGTCAACTTGGGTTGCATGCTCTGTCCTTTCAATATGACGCCTCGGGGCGGAACCCGTCGGGGATGCGATCCACCCCGTCAAGGATCAGATCGGCCATCACCTGCCCCACCTTCGGGGCCATGCCAAAGCCGATCTTGAAGCCGCCATTGGCAATGAATTCGCCCGCGCGCAGGGGGTGCGCCCCGAGCATCGGCGCGCGGCTTCGGCTTCGGGGGCGGATGCCAGCCCACCGCGCCAGCACCGGCGCATCGGCCAGAACCGGCACCGCCGCGCGCACCCGCGCGATCACCGCGTCAAGCTGGGCATCGGTGGTGGTGGGGTCAGCGTAATCGCGCTCGCTGGTCGATCCAACCGCCGTGGTGCCATCCTCATGCGGGATGATATGAAGCGTGTCGGCAAAAAGCTGGGGCAGCTTGGCCGCGTCATACCCCAACAGCACGCCCTGCCCCTTGACGCCATTGCCGACGCTGCGGCTATGCGCGCGGCTTAACTCTTGCAGCCCGGCAACGCCGGTGGCCCAGATCACCCGGCCCTCGGGAACGCCCGAACTTACCACCTCGCCGCCCCTCGCGCGGACCGCCGCCACAAGCGCACCGCAAGCGCGGCGCGGATGCAGGCGCGCGCTTAGCGTATCCTCGATCAGATATCCGGTGGGCGTGAGCGGGGCCCATTCCCCCTTGGCCTTGATCACGCGCCATGTTGCTTTGCCCTGCCAGAGATCGCGCGCGGTTATGGCGCGCGCGTTCGCCAGTGTCAGCGCCGCCGCATCGGCCACCGGTTGCAGCCGCCCAAGGCGACCATAGCCCGGCGATTGGCCCGAGGCCTCGGCGACACCCTCCCAGAAATCACCTGCCATGATCAGGCTGTTGAACTGAAACGCCTTCTTGTCATTCCAGTTTTCCGGCACATGCGGGGCCAACGCGCCGACGATACCGCCCGAAGCCCCGGCGCCGGGGCCATGGGGGTCAATCACCCGCACACGCGCGCCGCGCATGGCACAGGTCCACGCCACCGAGAGGCCGAAAATTCCTGCCCCCATCACCGTTATATCGGCCATTGCCAAAGCGTTTGTCCCCCTGCATGGTCACGCCAATCCTACACCTGCCTTAAAGGATCAAAGCATGCAGGGCCAGCAGGCCGATGTCCTATGGAATGACGGCGATATTCCCGTCTCGACCCAGTTTGACGATCCCTATTTCAGCCTCGATAATGGGTTGGCCGAAACGCGGCATGTGTTTCTGGCGGGCAATGGCCTTCCGGCGCGGTTTCGCGATGGGTTTCATATTGCCGAGCTGGGCTTTGGCACCGGGTTGAATCTTTTGGCAAGCCTCGCGGCATGGCGCGGCGCCGATATCGCTGGGCGCCTGCATTTCACCAGTTTCGAGGCCTATCCAATGAGCGCCGACCAGATGCGCCGGGCGCAATCCGCCTTTCCCGAGCTATCGGGTGTCGCGGCAGAGCTTGCCCTCCATTGGCAGGGCGGCGCGCAGACCGTCACCCTGCCCGATCTGACCTTTACCCTGATCACCGGCGACGCGCGCCAAACCCTTGTCGATTGGCACGGGCAAGCCGACGCTTGGTTTCTTGATGGGTTTTCACCAGCCAAGAACCCCGAACTTTGGCAGCCCGATCTCATGGCCGAGGTTGCAAAGCACACAAGCGCCATCGGCACAGCGGCCACCTATACCGCGGCGGGCTTCGTGCGCCGGGGGCTTGAGGCGGCGGGATTTGTCGTTACCCGTCAGCCGGGATTTGGCCGCAAACGGCATATGATCGCCGCCGCGAAGGGCATGACATGAACGCCCAAAATACCCGGCTTGGCATCTGGCTGATGATCACCACGACGTTTATCTTCGCGGTGCAGGACGGCATTTCGCGCCATCTGGCGGGCGAGTATAACGTGCTGATGGTGGTGATGATCCGCTATTGGTTCTTTGCCGCTTTCGTCATGACCATCGCCAGCCGCAAGGCGGGCGGGTTGCGCGCCGCCGCCACCACAAGCCAGCCCATCATGCAGGCGTTTCGCTCGCTGCTTCTGGTGACCGAGATCTGCGTGATGATCCTTGGGTTTACCCTGTTGGGTCTGGTGGAAAGCCACGCGGTTTTTGCCTGTTACCCGCTGTTGATTGCCGCGCTGTCGGGGCCGGTTCTCGGCGAGAAAGTGGGATGGCGGCGGTGGGTGGCCATCGGGGTTGGCTTTGTCGGGGTGATTATCATTCTTGAGCCGGGATTTGGCGTGTTCAAACCTGAGGCCATCGTGCCGCTGATTGCCGCGCTGATGTTTGCGCTTTATGGCCTTTTGACGCGCTATGTCGCGCGGCGCGATACCGCCGCCACAAGCTTTTTCTGGACCGGCACGGTTGGTTCTGTCGCGATAACCGCTGTTGGCCTGTGGTTCTGGGAGCCGATGATCGCGTCTGACTGGATCTGGATGGGGGCGCTTTGCATCACCGGGGCGGCAGGGCACTGGACGCTGATCAAATGCTATGAGGTGGCCGAAGCGAGCGCCGTTCAGCCCTTTGCCTATCTGCAACTTCTGTTCGCCAGCACTATCGGCATTCTGGCGTTTTCGGAAACAATCCGCCTGAATGTGGCCCTTGGCGGCGGGCTTATTGTGGGGGCGGGTTTGTTCACGCTCTGGCGGCAACGCCGCGCCGCATAGCCATAAAACGTGCGGCAAGGGGGTGCGACAACCCGCCACAGGCATCTGTGACCCTTGCCGGGTTACCCTTAAGGCAACGCAGCCCTCATTCATTACTCGGGCCAGCGACGGATTTTGGAACTATCGGCCTGTTTTATTGGGGTCGGGGAATTGGTGGCGATGAAAATCGGCAGAATCATCAACGCGATGAAAAGTGTGGGCACGTTCCCCGCGCTTCTTATTGTGTTGCTTGCTCTGCGCGTCGCCGCCGCCCCCGCCATTGAGTGTCAGCACGAATTGGCAGCGCAAGCGGCACAGGCCAAGATCGCCGCGCATGCGCAGCATAGTGACCATATTCCCGAACAATCCGACAAACACGAAAAGCATCATCTTTACACGCCCTGCCCGTTTTTCACGGCTGCCGGGGTGTTGCCAGATTGTGGCGCCGACCCGGATGCCACGAGCCTTGTCTACTCACGGACATGCGTAACGAGTGACGATTTTCGGGCTGCGGCAGGTAGTTTACCTGCCGCATATAGCCCACGCGCACCCCCAGTGTCGGCCTAGGGATAGCTGGCATTCGCCGATTGGTCCTGCCCGTGCATCTTGTCGAATTATCGTCATGGTGCATCTCCAGCGGGACATCCGGCGCACGCGCGCCTGCCGCATAGTTACCTGTTCAACCTAATCGCTTTTCCGCCCTGTCAAAAGGGGCCGGTGGGTGCTTCGGAACCGGTGAACAGGACCATGTCGGCCATGCCAGCCCCCATTGTGGCCTGACTTTTCCAACTGCGCTTTAGTCCGGCTTTCGACGAGCCTGCATTAAAATGAATAAACGAGTTATCTCACATGACACAGTTTCTCCTGCGCGCAGCCTCACTCTGCGTTGCCCTTTCGCTCACTGCTCTCGCCACCCCGGTTCTTGCCCACGAGGATGATCCGGTTCCCACCGCCGATGCCGCCACGGGCCTGACCGTGACAACAACCGACCTGCCGCCGCTGCGGGCCGATGGCCACGCGCCAATTGGCGTAATGGGCGAACACCGCCACAAGCGCAACGAAGTGATGCTGTCCTATCGGTTCATGCATATGGATATGCGCGGCAATCGGATCGGCACGAATAACGTCAGCAACGACACGATTGCCACCACCGTTCCGAACCGCTTTTTCGGCATACCCGGTCAGCCGCCGACACTGCGCATTGTGCCCACGGACATGCAGATGCAAATGCATATGTTCGGCGCCATGTATGCCCCTAATGACCGCATTACCCTGATGGCGATGCTGCCCTATATCGACAAGCAGATGGAGATCACGTGACCTATCAGGGCGGCGCTGGCACCACGGTTCTGGGCGGGTTCCGCACCAAATCCGAAGGCATTGGCGACCTCAAAGTCTCTGCGCTGATCGGGTTGATGACAAGCGGCAATCACAAGCTGCACCTCAACATGGGCGTCAGCCTCCCGACCGGGTCGACCTCGGAAACCGGCGCCATTCTTGCCCCCAACGGCACGCGGCCCACGGTGCGCCTGCCCTATGCGATGCAGCTTGGTTCGGGCACCTATGACCTGTTGCCCGGCATCACCTATAATGGCGGTCAGGGGCTTACCAAATGGGGCGCGCAGCTTTCCGGCGTCATTCGAACCGGCAAAAATAACGGCTATCGCCTTGGTGATCAGGCCACGGTGACCACCTGGGCCAGCTATCTGCCCAAGCCCTGGATCAGCCTTTCGGGCCGCATCGAGGCCCGCACCACCGGCGATATCACCGGCCGTGATTCACTTATCGCGGGGCCAGTGCAAACCGCCGATCCCGATAACTATGGCGGCGACACCGTCACGCTTTATGGCGGCGTCAACCTTATGGGTCAAAAGGGTGCGCTGCGCGGGCATCGCCTTGCGTTTGAGTTGGGTGTGCCGGTCTACCAGGATCTGAACGGTCCCCAGGTGGAAACCGACTGGACCGCGACACTGGGTTGGCAACTGGCCTTCTGATACGGTCCCGGCGCGCGCTCCTGCCCGCGCGCCGGGACCTGCGGCAAAAGGGCCAAGCGGCCCGGCCACACTTCACAAATTCGTGATCACGAATATAACTGCCCAAAACGACCATCAGGGCAGACATGCGGCGCAACCCATCACAGCTCAAGACAGGCGCACGCGCCCTTGCCGCACTCCTGATCGCGTGCATTCTGGCGCTGCGCGTAGCGGCGCTTCCGATGGTAATGGCGGGCGGCGCCCCCGGTCCCGGCATGATGGCGATCTGCACCGGCGCCGAGATCATCTATATCCCCATCGGCAGCCAGAGTCTGCCGGCAGATACCGCGCCGGGCGAGGATAAACCGCAGCACGACCCCTGCCCCGCCTTTGGCGTCATCGCCGCTCTGATAACCCCCGATAGCCCGGTCACCGCACCATACCGCGTGGCCATAAGCGCCGACATCGCAGCGCCCGCATCGCTATGGGCAAGCGCTGATCGGCCTGCCGCCTATCACCCGCGTGCGCCGCCATATCTTCGGTCCTGAAGACCAAAGCTTTTCAACACCAAGACCGAAATAGGGGGCCGTCCCATGGCGCCCGATCTGAAAGATATGACTATGATCAATCAAACCTTTGGCGCCGCGCTTGTCTGTGCCGGATTTCTGGCCCCGATGGCCGCCGCCCAGACCATACCCCCGCAGGGCGACCAGATGACGATGGGCCAAAACATGCGCGACATGTCCCATGCCAAAAAGCACCAAAAGATGCACCGCCACGGCCCGATTGGCGTGCCGGGGCGTCATCAATTGCCCAAGGGCAAGCTGGTGCTGACCTATCGCTATGGCGGAATGGAGATGTCGGGCATCCGTCAGGGCACCACTGATCTGGATGCCAACACCCTTGTCACCACCGTGCCCAACGCCTTTGCAGGTCTGCCCGGTCAGCCCCCCACCATCCGCGTCGCCCCGGTCAGCATGAGCATGGACATGCATATGCTGGGCGCGATGTATGCACCGAGCAACCGCCTGACCCTGATGGGGATGCTGCCCTATGTGGAAAAATCCATGACCATGCGCACCTATGCGGGGCCTGCTGGCACCACCGTTCTGGGCAACAATACCAGCACATCCAATGGGCTTGGCGATATCCGGCTCGGGGCTTTGCTGGCGCTCAACAAGAGCCCCAAGGGCGGCGCACGCCTTGGGCTTGGACTTAGCCTGCCGACCGGGTCGATCACCAAGACCGGGCAGATGCTCTCGCCGATGAACACCCGCCCCACCCGGCGGCTGGCCTATTCGATGCAGCTTGGGTCGGGCACCTTTGACCTTCACCCAAGCCTGACCTACGAGACCGGGCGCGGGGCGCTTAACTGGGGCGGTCAACTGCGCGCAATTGTGCGTTTGGGCGAGAATGACGCCAACTATCGCCTTGGGCATGAGGCCGCGCTGAGCGGGTGGCTCAGCTATCGCGCTGCCCCATGGATAAGCTATTCCGGACGCGCCGAATACCGCCATGCGGGGCGGATCAAAGGGCGCGACAGCAACATTGCCGGGCCCTCGCTTGGGGCCGATCCGCGCAACTATGGCGGCGACTATGTCACGTTCTATGCCGGGGCCGATCTGACCCCGCGCCGTGGGCTGCTCAGGGGACAGCTGTTGGGGATCGAACTTGGCCTGCCAATCTATCAGAACCTCAACGGGGTGCAGTCCAAGACCGATTGGTCGATTGCCGTCGCCTGGCGCAAACCGTTCTAGGCAAAGGCCCCCTTTGGCCTAATCGCCAAGGGGGGCGACGCTGCTGCCGCGCAGCTCTTGCGTGAAGGGCTGCGGCAGCGGATCTTTTCCCAACCGGGCGCGATAGGCGGGCAGGCTTTCAGAGACACGCATCACGTAGTTCCGGGTCTCACGAAACGGAATATGCTCGATCCAGTCGACAATCGCGTCGCCCTCGGCCGCGCGCGGATCGCCATACTCTTCCACCCATTGCGCCGCCCGCGACGGCCCCGCGTTATAGCCCGCCGCGACCAGCACGACATTGCCGCCAAACCGCGCGCCCAACTGTGCCAGATAGGTCGCGCCAAGCCGGGCATTATACGCCCAATTGCCGAGCACCTTGTCGCGCTCATGCGCAACCCCAAGATCGCGCGCCACATCGCTCGCAGTGCCGGGCATCAGCTGCATCAATCCCTGCGCGCCTACACCGCTGATCACCAGGTGGTTGAACTCACTTTCGCGCCGGGCAATCGCCAGCGCCATTTCCTTTGGCACCGGCAGGGACATCTCCGCCACCGGATGCAGCGCATAATAGGGCGCCTCGATCACGATGCCGCGCTCTGCGGCGGCCTTGCCAAGCATCACCTGCAAATGCGGCTGATCCAGCTCATCCAGCATCTGGCCCATCTGGCCAAGCCCGGTGCGATCCTGTGCCTGCGAGAGGTGAATGAAGAACTGTCGCGCAAGCCCCAGATTGCCCATGGCCAGCGCCAAAGTGCCAATCTCTTGCAAGTCGCTTGCCGCAAAACCCGCCGCGCGCCAGGGCGGGAACATCTCTTGCCCCGCCAACATCGGATCAACCGGCAATCCCGCCTTTTCCGCCGCCAGCAACCCGTAAAAGCTGGTTTGATACGCGGCGCCTTCGCCATAGGCCACAGATGCCGCCTCACCATCACCAAGCGCCTCTTGCGCCCGCCCGATCCAATAGCCCGCCCGCCCCAACGAAATCGGCGTTCCAACCGCCGCGCGGAACCGTTGGAAATGATCAAGCGCCAGTTCAGGCGCCTTAAGATAGCGCAGCGCAACATAGCCCGACAGCCATTCCAGATCGGCGTAATTCGACCCCTCAACCAATTGATGCATCGAGGCCAGATCATAGGCCAGCTGCGCTTTGCCATCGCGCATCTGCTGGCGGGCAAGCGCGCGCCGCCAACTGGCCCAACGCTCAGGTTCGCCCAAACCGCCCTTGATCCGGCTTTGGCGCAGGATCACCGCGATGGCCTTATCAGGATCGTTTTTCAGGTATCTGTTAAATAGCTCATAGGCGATTCCGGGATGGCGTTCCTGTGCCTTGCTCAGCCCCTTATCGCCCTCTCGTTCCATCTTTTGGCGTAACTCGGCAAGCGCGCGCTCATCGTCGCTGACAAGGGGCAGCATGTCCGCCACATCCCGCAGCCCCCGCCACAGCGCCATTTCAAGACGCGCGGTGTGATGCGGTGCCAAAAGCGCGCCATGCTCGGCCAGAAAATCACGATGCTCATCAGATGTCAGGTCAAGCGTGCGCCATGCCAGAACAACACCGGCCTCAGCCTCGCCCGCCCGGCCCCGCGCGATAAGCGCCCGGGCATGGTTCAGAGCCCCGGTGCCGGTCTGCGGCCCCTGGCCGTCATAGAACGCCAGAACATCGTCAAACCCGGCATGGGTCATCGCCTCTTCGCTCTGACGGCGCAGATACTCAAGCCCTGGCCAATGGTCCTTTCGCCGCAGGAACGCCAGCACCTCGGCGGGCTCTCCAAGCCCTGCACGCAGGCGATACCATTCAATCAGGTCGCCCGCCGCAGCCCCGTCACGCAGCGCCAGTTGCACCGCCATATCCCAGCGACCGCCCTGCATCGCCTCAAGCGCACTGGCCAGAGGACGCGGGGCAATACGTGGCAAATCGGCGGCATGCGCCGTCAAAACAGACCCTATAAGCCCAAGAACAAGGGTGCACACGCGCAACATCTCTTGCATTTCCCGCCATTGCGAAGGATAGACAGCGCCAGCCTATGCGTCACGCGCGCCCGCGTCCATTCACAACATCCGGACCATGCGTGCCGAACCGCTCAGGCAAACCTGATCACACCGGGCGACGCCCGCAATCATGTTGAATCGAAAGGAGCGTGTCATGTTCAAAGGATCTTTTCCTGCCCTGGTCACGCCGTTCAAGAACGGCGAGCTGGATCTGGATACGCTCAAGAAACTTGTCGAATGGCATATCGCTGAGGGCAGCCACGGCCTCGTGCCCGTCGGCACCACCGGCGAAAGCCCGACACTCAGCCATAGCGAGCATGAAACCGTCGTCGCCGAAGTGGTCAAGGCCGCCGCAGGCCGCATTCCGGTGATCGCCGGTGCCGGGTCGAACAACACCCGCGAATCGATGCGCCTGATGCAACATGCCCTCTCGGTCGGGGCCGATGCGGCGCTGGTGGTGACTCCCTATTACAACAAACCCACACAGGCCGGGCTGATCGCGCATTTCACTGCGCTGCACGACTGCTGTGACCTGCCGATCGTCATCTACAACATCCCCGGCCGCTCGGCTGTGGACATGACCCCCGACACCATGGGCCAGCTGGCGAAACTGCCGCGCATTGTCGGGGTCAAGGACGCCACCGGCGATCTGGCCCGCGTCTGCGCCCAGCGGATCACCTGTGGCAAGGATTTCGTCCAGATTTCCGGCGAAGACGGCACCGCACATGGCTTTAACGCCCAAGGCGGGCAAGGCGTGATTTCGGTCACCGCCAATGTCGCGCCTCGGCTGGTGGCCCAGGTCCAAGAGGCAACGCTTGCAGGCGATTACGCCACTGCGCTTGAGATCCAGGATCGCCTGATGCCGCTGCACCGCGCAATCTTTACCGAGCCGGGGCTTGTCGGCGTCAAATACGCCATGTCGCGTCTTGACCTGTGCAGTGACGAGGTCCGCTCGCCGCTGACGCCGCTCACTGACCCGACCAAGGCGCTGGTCGATGCGGGTCTGCGTCACGCGGGTCTGCTCAACTAGGCCTCAAAACGTAAAAAGATGAAGCAAGGTTCGCCCTGCTTCATCCCATTTTTCTTGGCAAAACTACTCCGGGGGAGGCGCCGCTTGCGGCGACGGGGGCAGCGCCCCCTTTCACCCTTTGCGGTTCAGACGCGGCCTTTCCATGGTACAAGCCAAGCTTCAGCCTTACGCATCAGGATATCGATGCCATAGCCGATGATCCCGATCAGGATGATCCCCATGATCACGATATCGGTAAGCTGAAAGCGGCTGGCGACCATGATCATCATGCCCGCACCCTTTTCCGCCGCGACAAGCTCTGCGGCCACCACCGTGCCCCAGCAGACCCCCATCGCGACGCGCGCGCCGGTGAATATCTCAGGCAGGCTGTTGGGCACGATCACATAGCGCATCAGCTGCCATTTGCTCGCCCCAAGGGAATAGGCCGCATGCACCTTGGAAATCGCCACGCCGGACACGCCTGCGCGCGCCGAGATGGTCATGATCCAGAGCGCCGCCAGGAACAGCAGGATGATCTTGCCACTCTCGCCAATCCCCGCCCAGATGATCACCAGCGGAATAAGGGCCAGTGGCGGCACCGGGCGCATAAATTCCACGATCGGATCGAACCAGCCGCGAAACCAGTCACTTAACCCCATGGCATAGCCAAGCGGAATACCGACCAGCGCGCCAAGGGCAAAGCCGACGATCACCCGGAACAACGACCAGTAGAGATGCTCGAACAGGGTAAAATTCTGATAGCCTTGTTCCGAGATTTCAGCGACACGCGACACAACCGCTTCCGGCGGCGGAAGCCAGATCGGCTCCATCTGCATGCCCTTTGAGGGCGCAAAATTGAGCGATCCCTTGGCAGTCATGACAACCGTGCCATTGCTTACCTTGGCGGTCTCGCCTGGCCCGATGGGCTGGCCGTCAATGGCCACGACCTTGGCGCCCTCTTTGCGGGTCACCTCATCGTTCTTATCCATTATCAACAGCGAAGACCGCCAGGCCCCCACGGTGATGAAATCGTTCTTGGCAAAGCCATCGCCGGGCTCAATCTCGCGATCGGTCACGGCATCGCCAACCTTAAAGACGCGGGCGTAAACCGTGGCATCGTCGCGGGTGCCATCGGGGCCCTCGAGCGTATAAGTGAACTCGGTATCGCCGATGAACGGCCCCGGCGCGTGGATCGGCACCCATTTGCTTCCGGTGAAGGCGCCCCAAAGCAAAAAGATCGTCAGCACCGAGATGACACTGGCCCAACGATCAGGGCGCACAGCGCTTTCATCGCCAAAGGTCACCGTCTTGAGCGAGGTGTAATCGTTCATCTGGCGAAACTTGCTTACACCCTTGCGCACGGCAAAGAAGGCGGCCACGAAAATGGCAATATAGATGATCAGGATGGTCATGCCTCTGCCTCCTCGGTGCGGCCCATGATCTCTTCTTCCATATCCCAGATCATCGACAGGATTTCTTCGCGCTTTGCCCCAAATTCAGGGTGCTTCTTCACTTCGCGCAGGTCTTGCCCGACGCCCATTTCCGCAAATGGCAGGCGGTATTCCTTGTGGATACGCCCCGGTCGCGGCGCCATTACCAAAAGACGCTCGCCAAGCAACAACGCCTCTTCAACCGAGTGGGTGATCAGCACAATCGTCTTGCCGGTCTCTTTCCAGAGCTTGAGAACCAGACCCTGCATCTTTTCGCGGGTCAGCGCATCAAGCGCGCCAAGCGGTTCGTCCATCAGGATCACGTCGGGATCATTGGCCAGACATCGCGCCAGCGCCACGCGCTGCTGCATACCGCCAGACAGCTCATAAACCGCCTTTTCCTTGAAATCCCTGAGGCCCACCACCTCTAGCAGATGGTCAACATTGGCGCCGTATTCCGACGCGCTCTGACCCTTCATGCGGGGGCCAAAGCTTACGTTTTCGCGCACGCTCATCCATTCAAACAGCGCACCTTGCTGAAACACCATGCCGCGCTCGGCATCCGGCCCGGTGACAAGGTGATCGTTAAGCGTGATCTGCCCCCCGGTCGGGGCCAGAAATCCGGCCAGAATATTCAAGAGCGTGGTCTTGCCACAGCCCGACGGGCCCAGAACGCTCAGCAATTCGCCGGTTTTCAGTTCAAGCGAGATATCCTGCAGGGCCTGCACATGCGTGCCATTCGGCAGGTCGAACCGCATCGATAAATTTTCGATGGAAAGTGTAGACATCCCCACCCCCTGTTTGTCTTGGGTTCATCGGGAAGGGACCCGCCCGTGGCACGGGCGGGGTCCCTCTCTGTCACATTGATCGTGGCTTACATGCCATTGGCAGAGGCAAGCGGACCCGTGTTGACGGTGCTGTCATAGGTCTCAAGTGCGGCGTCGATGCTTTTGGCCTCAACAAACACATCGGCCACGCCTTTCATGAACTCCTGCGCGCCGCCACCCAGCCATTTAGCTGTCAGCTGTTCTTCCACGCTGGGGAACACGAAGGTGTCGATGGTTGCCGCTGTGGCGTCCACGTCCATGCCGCTATCCTTGGCAATGACCGGCAGCATCGTGTCGCGGTTGGCCGGATCGGCCCACATCGCGTTTGCATCTGCTGTCACTTTCAGGAACTTGGCCACCAGATCTGGGTTTTCCGCAACATAACCGGCCGGGCCGCTGGTCACGTCAAACACCAGAATACCAAGCGCTTCTTTTTCGGCGCCGGTCAGCAGGACATTGCCATGCTCTTTGGCGCGTCGCAGGCTACCGCCCCAACCACAGAACATATCAACCGCGCCCTGCGCGATAGCCGCAGACCCTTCTGGCGGGGCCATGTTGACCACATCCATGGTGGCGATATCGACGCCAAAATGGCTCATCTGCTTGAGAAATCCGTAATGCGCGGCGGTGCCGAGCGGCACGGCCACTTTCTTGCCGGCAAGCTCGCCCGCGTTGGTTTTGTCGATCTCAAGCGCTTCGGCGACGACGCAGTTGTCGTTTTCGGCATAAGACACGGCCACATCGAGAACCTGAATATCCTGACCGGCGCTTACGGCCACAACGAAAGGCGGCACGCCCTGGCTAACCGACAGATGCACGTCGCCGCTGGCCATGGCCGCGCTCATGGCGGTGCCGGTGTCGAACGCACGCCAGTTGACCTTGACGCCCATCTCTTCGTCATAGGTGCCCATTTCCTTGGCATATTGGAATGGCATCGGCCATTCGAGGAAATACGCCACGGTGATTTCCTGCGCTGTCGCGGCGCCGGCACTTACCAGAATTGCGGCACCGGCTACGGCCGTCATCAGCTTTGATTTCAATTTCATATCGTTCATCTCCCGTTGGTTACGTTACTTTTATATCTGAAACCGCACTTGTCGGCGGCTTTGCATGCGTCTGGCCCTTAATGAAGTCAGAACTCTTGACGACAGGCACCATTCAAGAGTGAACCCGATTCACCAGAACCGATCAACGCAATAGTAACAGAATTATGATCATTTCAGTATTTCCGAAGAGAGGTTTTCGGATAGCCTCAATAGCGGTATTTTATCCTGCTTTACGGCGGAAAGCCACGTTTTGCCAAGACCTTAGCCAAAAACCCCAAGACCAAATCGGGGTTTTGGCCTTAATTATTGGTTTCATCTGGCCCTATCAGCATGCTGTATTTCTCGGCTGATATAGGAACAGGATTGAATTGACACAGACCAAAGGCTCGCGCGCTGCGCCGGGCCTTAACCCGATGGAGCATCAAGATGGATGGCAAACTTTTCGACAATGATATCTCTCGCGTGGTCGAGGCCGACCGCGCCCATGTCTGGCATCACCTTATTCAGCACGCCCCTTGGACCGGCGACGACCCCAAGGGCGACCCCCGCATTATCGTCGAGGGTCGCGGCATGCGCGTCTGGGATCAAAAGGGCAAAGAGCACCTTGATGGCGTCTCGGGCGGGGTCTGGACCGTCAATGTCGGCTATGGCCGCGAACGGATTGCCAATGCGGTGCGTGATCAGCTGATCAAATTGCCGTATTTTGCGGGCTCCGCCGGCTCGATCCCCGGCGCGATGTTCTCTGAGCGGATAATTGCGAAAATGCCGGGGCTGACGCGGGTTTATTATACAAACTCTGGGTCCGAGGCGAATGAGAAGGCGTTCAAGATGGTCCGCCAGATCG
>CBDTZA010000011.1:0-14571 GCA_965364785.1 uncultured Roseovarius sp.
GGGCGTCAAATCGCAGTGGCGGCCGAGGTTGTAAAGTCCAAGCCCGGTGATTCCGCAGATGCCAAGGAATTCGTAAACCCGGTCGTCAAGGGTGCCCAGGTAGATCATCATCGATGCGAACCAGCCCGAGATGAGCATGCTCAAGCCAAGGAAAACCACATAGCTCAGCAAGCTGCCCGAATGACGTCGAGAGGCGAGAAAAAGGACATAGGTGGCATTCATGCCGATATAGCCAAAACCCCAGACAAGCATGACCGGACCGCCGGTTTTGTGCCAAAGGATCAGGCTCGCAATCGCAATGATCACATAGCGCGCCATGATCTCGGGCACAGAAGACGCATCGGCGCGGCGAAGCTCGTCGATCTGGCGGCTGTAACAGCGCGACTTGGTCATAAGTTGCCTGACGGATATAGTGTAAGAGAAACCACGGTTAACTGGCCATAAGGATAGGCCTATTTGAGCGCCGTGATCTACTGAATATCCCTTTGGGTGCGCCCATTTGAGCGGATTTACGCGATTCCGGTGGGTCTGAGTTGTGTTCAGTCCGGGGTGCGCAAGCGAGAGTTTTGCACAAGCGTCACCGCGACCAGCGGCAGCCCGACCGTGAGGGCGGTGACAAGGATCAGCAAGATTCCCAGATCGGTGTAATCGGCAGGCGTCGTCACCGCGCCGGTGACGGGATCGGTGACCTCGCGGGTGATCAGGAACACCTCGTTGAGGTATTTGGTAAACAGCGAACTGGCCGACAGCGCCAGATTGGTAAACGACGCCATCACCGCAAAGAACGTCGCCTTGAGGTTCGACGGCGCGTTGCGCGCGATCCAGGCCAGCATCGGGATCATGGCGATCTGTCCCAGTGGCGATTCAATGGCAGTGTCCAGAACGGCGATGAAGCGGGCATCGACCACGCCATTCGTCATCGCGGCAGTGATATTCTGAATCCCATAGTAAAGCCCGATATTGGGCAGCGACAAAAGCCCACCCGCCAGCGTCAGAAGCACGAAGATATAGACAATCGGACGGTTGGCCATCAGCGGGCGCAGCACCACCATCCCGACCAGCGTCAGCACCGAGGTGATCAGCGACAGGATCGACAGGAATTGCTGATCGAACCGCAGCACGTCAATCTCGAACCAGGTAAGACCATCCCCCGGACGCGGCGTGGCGCGAAAGATAAAGATCACAACGGCGGTGCCGATCAGGGCGCGCGCCTTGGCCGGGTCCAGCACCGACACCAATTGGCGCATGAGCAAAAGGACAATCGCCATCGACCCGGCAAAGATGATCTCCTGACCATAAGGCACATCACCAAGCCCGATGGTCAGCGACAGCGCAACAAACCCCGCGCCGCCGATGAAATACCACGGGTTGGGGGTGGTTTTCTCATCCGGTCGTTCAAACAGGGTGTCGGCCTCGGCGTCGCTCAGCCCATTGCGCAACAGGTTGCGGCGCATGCGGACTTTCAGAACCGCGGCCAGCAGCACACCCGACACTGAGACCAGCGGGATCAAGAGCGCCACAAGATAGATGCTGGCATAGGCTGCGGATTTGGCGGCATCGTCCAGCGCCTCGATTCCGGCAAACATATAGATGTTGAGCATCGCCACCGCGACCGTGCCGGAAATAAGCGCAAAGCGGCCAAGCGTCTGCATGGTGGTGTGCATGGCGCGTGACGCTTCCAGAGGGATCGCGTCGCCACTGGCGTCAAAGCGCGGCACCGCCTCGACCGACATGGCGTCGGCCACTGCATCCTGAATGACAAGCCCGGTGGGCGCCAGAAGGTAAGACGTGACGTACCAGGCGCCTATGGGCATGATCGCGCGCATCATCTCGGGCTGGGTCAGAACCAGATACATGATGAACACCGACAGGCCGATAAACCCGGCCCCGAGGTAAACCAAAAGCCATTTCCAGCGCCAGAAGATATCGACCAGATGCCCAAGCGGCATCTTGAGCGCCCAGGGCAGGCCCGCCCAAAAGGCAAGCCCGGCAAGATAGGCGGCCGACAGATCAAGGTATTCCTTCACAAAGAAGGTGCCGACAATCATTGTTAGCCCGGAAAAACCGGCGGCGAAATAGATCATCAGTGGCGGCAGGAAGGTCCAGCGCATTTGCCGCCCAAGATCAAAGACAACCGCGTCAATCCAGGTGGCGATAAGTTTTAGCGGGGTCATGCTCTGCCTGTCCTGCCTGTGTTCGGCCTAGTTTAACGCGCGCACGGGCCTGCGCAATCACTCTGGCTCAGGGGCCGGGCCCAGCGGGCGCTGGTGGCGCTCAGGGCGTGGGCGGCTTCCTCAAGGGCGGATTGCGGCAGGATCACAAGCATTTTTGGCGCGGTCAGCGACAGATGCACCGGCCCAAGCGCAGTGTTCGAGGTGCCAACCCGCCCGTCGGGGGCAAAGTTCAGCCCGCCGATGGGAAAGCGCAGCCCGTCCGAAATGCCCTCGACCGCGCCCATCGGGAAAAGCGAGATCGGGCAGTCGACATCAAGGTTAATGTCAATTGAGGGCGGGGCCAGAAACACCAGCTCTTCACGGCCAAGCAGAATGCAGCGCTGCCAGGGGTGGCGCACAAGCGTGTTATAGGCCGCCAACTGATGATCAAGCCGATCACCCGAGAAACCAATGCCGATGATCAGCGGGCTTGCGATATTGCCAAGGCATTTGTCAAAATCGGTGCTGTCCTGATCTGCGATGGGGTATTGCGCGGTTTCGGGGATGCGCGCACGCGCGTCATCAGAGATACTGTCAAAGTCGCCAATCACAGCCTGTGGCATGATATCATGGGCAAGGGCGGCATCCGCGCCACCGTCGGCGGCGACCACCATCGGGGCAAGGGCGCGGGCGCGGGCCAAAAGGGTTAACGTGATAGCGGCCCCGCCGATCAGAGTGATTGGTTCATTTTTGCGAACAATCATCGTATTATCACCTTATCGTTGCGCCCAGGGACCGGATGTCACATTCTGACCATGAAATGATACTGTAAAAATCTAGGAATCGGGCGTCTTTGGTCTTGGGTGTCATGGTAAACCCTGTCTTTGCAGGCAAGCAAAGCGAGCAATTAATATGGTTGGTTCAAGCAAGATTCTAACAGTCTCCTACGGCACGTTCTCGTGTACGTTAGAAGGTTTTGACGATTCATTTGATACAATGAAAGCGATTGCGGAATATTTCCGCGATCTGGCGGGGGATGACCGGTATTTCGGGGCAGAGCCGCCAACCCCGGATGCAGAGATGCTGGCGCGGATCGCCGAGAGGGAAATCTCGCGGCGCGTCGAGGCGCATGAAGAGCAGGGCAAGATTGTGCTGCGGGCCGAGGCCGCACACACCCTTGGTCAGGCCGTGGCACTGGCCGGCGCGCCAGAGGCGAAAGCCCCGGTGACAGAGCCGGCGCAGATCGCAGCAACAGAGCCGGAGGTCGAACAAGCGGCCCCCGAGCCTGAGATTGACGAAGAAGAGATTACCGAAGACATCGCTCAAGAGGTGGCCGAGGCCGCCCCCGTCGAGATGCCTGAGGGTCTGGAAGAAGAAGCGGTTTCCGAGCCGGAGGCTGTTGAGGAAGAACAGGCCGTGGCCGAGCCCGAGCCTGTTGTCGAAGAGCCGGTTCAGGCCGAGGTTGAGGCCGAAGAGGTTGCGCCGGATCTGGAGCAGGTGCAAGAGCCCGCAGCACCCCGCGACAGCGAAAGCATCGCCGCCAAGCTTAACCGTATCCGGTCGGTCGTTTCAGGCGACGAGCAGAGCTTTGGCGCGGACGAATATAATGAAGACGAGCACGCCCAGGACTTTATCGACACGACCACTGCCGATCTGAACGCGGCCCTGGCCGAGGATGATGAGGCGCAAAGCTCTGACGACAGCTATTCCATGGTCGAGATTGACGATGACGACTTGGCCGCGATCATGGATCGCGCCAATGCGTTGGATGCCGCCGATGAAACACCTGAAGAGCTAAGCGCGCCGCAAGAGGTTGATGACGAGGTTGAAGCGCAAGAGACTGCGCAAATCGACGTCGCACCCGACCCCCCGGTGGCCTCCAACGAACGCGGCGAGTTTGAGGATACGCTGGCCAGTTTGCTGGCCGATGCAATGCCCGACGAGTCGGCCAAGGCCGGGCCCGAAGAAATCGCAGAGATCGAAGAGGCCGAGGAGGCCCCTGCGCCAGAGCCTGAACTTTCCGTGGTGGCCCGTGCCGACAACGAGCCTGCGCTGACAAGTGCGCGGGTGATCAAGATCAAGCGCGCCGAATTTGAGGCGGCTGTGGCCAGCGGGCTTTTCCAGGAAGACGACACGGATGACGAAGCGTCGGACGCCAGCGAAAGCAACCTCTTTGAAGAAGGCGATTCGTTCCTGAGCCCCGAGGAAGAGGCCGAGCTTCAGCGTGAACTGGCCGAGGTTGAGGCCGAGTTTGAAAACGACCTTGCGGAAGAACAGGCCGATCCTGAGGATATCCTCGAGCTTGAAGATGACGCCGATGACCTAGCCGAAGCTGAGGGTGACGCAGAGCAACTTGATGCTGCCCAAGCCGAAGACGGTGATGCGTTTGAAGAAGAGGCCGCTGCCGAACCCGAGGTTGAAGACACCCCCGAGCAAGAGCCGCAACAGGGCCGACGCAAGTTTGAACGTGCGGAAACGCCCTCGGATCTGACGCGGATTTTTGATGAGACCGACCATCAGCTCGATGCGCCCGCGTCAAGTCAGCGCCGCAATGCGATCCAGCATCTGCGTGCCGCTGTGGCCGCAACCCGCGCCGAAACCGATGCGGGATCGAAACTGAGCCGTGGCGTTGACGATACGGCCTATCGCGACGATCTGGCCAGCGTTGTGCGCCCACGTCGCCCCCAGGCGTTGCCCGAGGCAGGGCGCTCTGCGCGTCCCGAAGAAGCGCGCCCCGCGCCGCTCAAGCTGGTGGCCGAACAGCGGATTGACACGCCGCGCGAACCCATTCGCCCGCGCCGCGTCTCGACCTCTGATGTCGTGCCCGAGGTGGCCGTGGTTGACGGCGATAGCGGCTTTAGCGCCTTTGCCGAGGAAATGGGCGCAAGCCAGCTTCCTGAATTGCTTGAGGCGGCGGCGGCTTACCTTGCCGATGTCGAAGGTCGCCCACAATTCTCGCGCCCGATGCTGATGGGCAAGTTGAAAGAAGTCGAGCAGGAAAGCTTTTCACGTGAAGACGGCTTGCGCTCGTTCGGACAACTGCTGCGTCAGGGCAAGCTTCAAAAGCTGGCTGGCGGACGCTTCTCTGTCACCAAAGAGACCGACTATCGCGCTCAGGGTGCCCGTAACGTCGGCTAACCCCGCTCGAAGTATCCAAGGTGAAACCTCCGGCAGGCAATGCCGGGGGTTTTGTTTTGTTGTGCCTGCGGTGATTTGGCCCTTTCTTGCCTGCGCCCTGTGGGTAGGATCACCCCGGTGGCGACAAGAAGGGGCCAAGGCATGCGGATGATCGCCCTGAGCGGGGTTTTGGTGGTGCTGATGGCGCGCGCGTTATGGGCGCATGCCTCGGAGCAGGGGTTTGTTCTGCTCTTGCCAACTGATGTCTATATCGCGGCGGGTGGCGCCACCGTGGCCCTGACGATCGTGCTTTTGGCGCTGCTGCCCGGCGGATTGGTGGCGGCATTATTCCGGCCTTTTGTGGTGTTGCGCGTGCGTGGCATCACGCTGCGCCATGCGACCAGTGTTTTGGCGGCGGTGGGCCTTGGCATTCTGGTCTGGCGCGGGCTAAGCGGCTCGCGCGATCCGCTGGTCAATCCGATGCCGCTTTTTGTCTGGGTGGTCTGGTGGATCGCGATGGTGTCGGTGCAGGGTCTGATTGGCAATCACTGGCGTTGGAGCAATCCATGGACCGGCCCGGCGGCGATGATTGGCCGCCTGACGGGGGGGCGCGCGCCGTTGCGCTATCCGCGCTGGCTTAGTCATTGGCCGGGTGTGGTGGTTTTTCTGGCCTATGCCGGGTTTCTTCTGGCCGATCCGGCCCCGGCCGATCCGGGGCGGCTTGCGGTCATCGTCGGGCTTTATTGGTATGTCACACTGGCGGGGCTGTTGGTTTTCGGGCCTACTTGGATGGTGCGGGCCGAGCCGCTGACGATTTTGATGCGGGCCTATGGGCGGATGTCCCTTTTAGGGCGCGCGCGGGGGCGCCTTGCGATTGGATTTCCCGGCTGGCAGGTGATGCACGGGCCGAAGGTCGGGCTTGGGCTGGCGGTGTTCATCCTCCTGATGCTTGGCAGCGGTAGTTTTGACGGTCTGAACGAAACCTTTTGGTGGATGGGTGTTCTGGGCATCAACCCGCTTGAGTTTCCCGGCCGCTCTGCGGTGATCCTGCCCAATCTGGTGGGGCTTGTGGTGGCGAATGTGGCGTTGATCGCGGGGTTTGTCGGCTGTTTATGGCTGGGCGAGCGGATTGCCGGGGGCACAGAGCCGCTTGGCCACGTGTTTTGCCGCTATGCGCCGACAATCCTGCCGATTGCTCTGGCCTATCATATTGCGCATTACCTGACCTCACTGCTGGTGGATGGGCAATATGTGCTCAAGGCGCTCAACGATCCGCTGGGGCGGGGGGCAAACCTGCTGGGCCTCGCGGAATATCACGTGACCACCGGGTTTTTGAACACGCCCGGCACGGTCAAGGTGATCTGGCTGGCGCAGGCGGGTACGGTGGTGGCGGGGCATGTGATTGCCATCCTGTTGGCCCACGCCGTGGCGATGCAGCATATGCACAGCACTCGACGCGCGGTGCTTGGTCAGGCGCCATTGGCCCTGTTCATGGTGCTCTATACTGTCTTTGGTTTGTGGTTATTGGCCTCGCCGCGCGGGATGTGATGCGCAAAAGGCTGGACAAGGGGGGCAATGCTTCGCAGACTTGGCCCCAACCGGCAAATTTGCCGTGTGATCAACGACCAGTGCAGAGGAACCCGCCATGACCACCCCTAAAGATAGCCCCGAGACCAAGCCCGTCGGCACCACCCGCCGCGGCGCGATGAAAACGCTGGCGGCGGGTCTGGGCGCGGCCAGCCTGCCGATGTGGGCGCGCTACACCCATGCGCAGACCGCCGAACCGATCAAGATCGGCTTTCAGGTCCATCGCACCGGCATTGGCGCGGCCTATGGGCGCTGGTATGATCGCACCACCCAGGCGGCGGCCAAGCTTATCAATGAGGGCGGCGGCATCAATGGTCGCATGGTCGAGATTATCGCCGAAGATGACGGCACCGACCCCAAGCGCGGTGCCGAAGTGGTCGAGAAATTCGCCAATCAGCACGGCTGTGACATCGCCTTTGGGACGCTGTTCAGCCATGTGGTGATCGGCTCTGCGCCGCGCGCGGGCGAGCTAAAATTGCCTTATTTTGTGGTCTCTGAGGGGCATCACGTCGCCAGTGGCATGCTTAACCGCTATACATTGCAGCCCGGCATTACCGATGTCAAAAGCCAGGTGCAGGCGATGGCGCCTTATGTGGCGCAGAACCTTGGCAAAAAGGTCACGATGGTGTTTCCGGATTTCGCCTTTGGCCATGACCACCGCGATTTCTTTACCCAGGCGATTGAGGCGCAGGGTGGCGAGGTTCTGGCGCATATCGCCATTCCGCCGTCCGAGACCTCGTTTACCAAGTATTTCCCGAAAATTCCGCGCGAAACCGAGGTTCTTTATCACGTGATGGTGGGGCCTGCGGTTTTGACCTTTGTGAAAGAGCTGGGCGAATTCTTTGGCCCCGCACGCCCGGAAATGTTTGGCTTTATCGACAGTCTGGAAGCCGTGGCGATCGACAGCCCCGGTCTGGAATATCTTGAAGGCACCTATTTCTGGGAGGGCAACCCGCGCCACGCGCAGGCGGATCAGTCTGAGCACGATAAATTTTTCCGTGCTGCCGTTGGTGTGAATGATGATGGCGCGTCGATCAGTGACCCAAGCGATGTGTCGACTTATGCGCATATGTTTGGCTGCTGGGAAACGCTGCATGTGGTCAAGGCCGGGATGGAGGCAGCGGGATATCAGGGCACGCAGCATCGTGCCGCTCTGATCGAGGCGGTCGAGGCGATGACCGATATGCCGGAAAGCCGCGCGCATCCGCAGGGCGCCAAACTCTTTAATGGCAAGACCCATCAGGTGTTTGGGCATCAGTATATTTCCAAGGTCACGGGCGGGAAGCTGCTTTGCGTTCACAAGACCTCCATTGAGGACACGCTTTACCCCGATGAGACGGATTACACGACGCAATCGTTCTGAGGTGGTCTTTTCTTCTGCGAAGAAAATGAGACAGAAAATTCTGCGAATTTTCTGGGGCGTTGTGCTTGTGGCGATGGCGGGCTGTGGTACGCCGCCGCCGCCCGAGGCAAGCGATGTGACGCGGCTGGCGGTTGAGATCGGCGCGTTGGGGCCGCAGGTCGATCCCGAAGAGGCACGGCGCGCGGCGCAGGTGGCCTATGCGTATTCGCATCAGCTTGCGCAGGAATATCAGATCACCGATCCGCCGATCATCCATAACACCAAGGTCAATATGGGGTTAAAGCCGCGCGGGTTATGCTGGCATTGGGCGCGCGATATCGAGGCGCGCCTTAAGCAGGAGAACTTTCAGACGCTCGACGTGCATCGCGCCGTTGCCAATAGCGAAAATGCCTTTCGGCTTGAGCATAGCACGGCGGTAATCAGTCGGCGGGGCGATACCTTTGCCGAGGGGATCGTGCTTGACCCATGGCGCAAGGGCGGCACGCTTACCTGGATGCGCACCAAAGATGACCGTTGGTATAAGTGGGAGCCGCGCAATGAGGTGGTCGCCCGCCAGCTTGAGCGCAAGCATGGTCAGATCGTCACCGTGACCAAAGATCAGCGCATCGTCATGGGCCAAACCGAATTTAGCGCGGAATAATCGCGGTTTGGGTGCGGAACGGGCTTGCCCCGCAGGGCCGCGCCGGGCAATCCTTGCGCCAGAATGGATTTGGGCCCTTACATATTGCTGGCCTCGCTGGAAGGCGCGATCACGGCGGCGGTGCTTGCGCTGACGGCGGTCGGGCTATCGCTGGTTTTCGGTGTGATGCGGGTGGTCAACATCGCGCATGGCGAGTTTTTCATGCTGGGCGCGGTGATTGCCTGGTGGATTGCGCATATGCTTGGCGGTCATCCGGCGATTGGGTTTGGTGTGGCGCTCATCGCCGCACCGCTGATTGTCGGGGCGCTGGCCGTGGCCGTTGATATGACAATCCTCAAGCGGCTGAACTATGACCCTGAGCGCACCATCGTGGCCACCATCGGCGTGCTCTATATCATCCAGCAAATGACCTTGATGGGCTATGGCCCCGATGCGCGCCCGGTCGAGCCGCCGTTCAACACGCGGCTGGCGATCCCGTGGTTCGAGTATGGCGCCGACGGCTGGGCGATGATCTGGCCCTGGGGGCTTGGCACCACAAGTTACAAGCTGGCGGTCATCGGCGCTGCCGTGGTTCTTTTGTGCGGGGTCTGGCTTTTGATGTCGCGCACGCGCTTTGGGCTTGTGATGCGGGCCACGCAGGCGGATCGCGACATGGCGCAAGCCTTTGGCATCCCGGTCGAACGGGTTTATGCGCTTGTCTTCGGCCTTGGCGCGGCTTTGGCGGCGCTGGCCGGCGTGCTGATCGTGCCCATTCAGCAGGCGCATTACCTGATGGGGGCCGATCCACTTTTGCTGTCGTTCATCGTGGTGATCATCGGCGGGCTGGGAAGCCTGCCGGGCACCGTTCTGGCCGCTGTGCTGATCGGGTTGAGCGACGGCATCATCTCGGTCTTTTTCTCGCCCACGCTGGCGAAAATCCTGGCGACGCTGCTTGTCGGGCTGGTGCTTGTGTTTCGCCCTCAGGGCCTTTTCGGGGCGCGATCAGGATGAGTGGTGGCGCGCGGGCGTTTGCGCTTCATGGCGGGTTGATTGTGCTGCTTTTTGGGCTGCACTTTCTCCTGCCGACCTATCACCACGGCAATCTTGCGCGGATCATGGTGCTGGCCAGTTATGCGGTCGGGTATAATATCCTGTTCGGCTATACTGGCCTGTTAAGCCTTGGGCACGCGCTTTTCTTTGCCGCCGGCATGTATGGCATGGGTCTTGGGATTCAGCATCTCGGCCTGACTCCGGCACCGGCGCTGGTGCTGGGGCTTGTGGCCGGCGCGGTTGTGTCGGGCGCGCTGGCGCTTTTGGCGCTGCGCACCACGGGCGTGGCGTTCATGATCGTGACGCTGATGTTTGCGCAGGCGGGATATCTGACGATCCTTTATTTTGGCGAATATACCCGTGGCGATGAGGGGTTCGTGATCCAGCAGGCACAGCGCGTGCTCTGGGGCATTGATCTTAGCGATGCGGGCAACCGCTATTTTGCGGCACTGATCCTGTTTGGCACCTGCCTTATGCTAAGCCTCTGGCTGGTGCGTGCACCCTTTGGCAAAGTTCTGGTCGCGATCCGCGAAAATGAGGAACGCGTTCGCATGCTGGGCTATGATATTTTTGCGCATAAGTTGGCGGCGATGATCATATCGGGCACGATCGCGGCGGCGGCGGGGGCGTCCTATGGGTTGTTGTTCGGCTATGCGGGGGCAAGTTTTGCCACGGTGCAATATTCGATCTTTCCGCTTTTGTGGGTGCTTTTGGGCGGGGCTGGAACTGTCCTCGGCCCCTTTGTCGGCACGCTTTTCATGTTCTACCTGATTGACCTTAGCTCGGGGGTGACCACCGCCTATATGCTGATCGCCGGTGTGGCGCTTGTGCTTTTGACGCTGTTTGCGCCGCAAGGGTTGATGGGCGAATTGCGCAGACGGGTCTGGCGGGGGTTGCCATGACGCTATTGGCGACGCGGGGATTGTCGAAACATTTCGCCGGGCTGCGCGCCGTCGAGGGGGTGGATTTTGATCTGCCCCAGGGCGAGGTGCGCGCGTTGATCGGCCCCAACGGGGCGGGCAAGACCACGCTGGTCAGCATGATTTGCGGGCGGATTGCGCCCTCGGACGGGCAGGTGATCTTTGAGGGGCGTGATATCACCGCGCTGCCGGCGCATAAGCGGATCAGGCTGGGCATGGCCTATACGTTTCAGATCACCTCGGTCTTTGCCGGGCTGAGCGTTGGCGAAAACGTCGCCCTCGCCGCGCGGCGACGCCTTAAAGGGGCCAAGGTCGGCCTGGCGGTGGATGATGCGCTCACGCGTGTCGGTCTGCTGGATCGCAAGGCGCAGGAGGCGGGGGATCTGTCCTATGGCCATCAACGCCTTTTAGAGATCGCCATGGGGCTGGCGCAATCGCCGCGTCTGTTGATTTTGGACGAGCCGACGCAGGGTTTGGCCGAGGGCGAGATTGCCGATTTCAAAAACCTGATCCGCGAGTTGGCGGGTGATACCACGATCCTGTTGATCGAGCATAACATGAGCGTGGTAATGGAACTGGCCGACCGGATCACGGTGCTGAATTTCGGCGAGGTTCTGGCCGAGGGGACGCCCGATGAAATCCATGCCAATGGCGAGGTGCAAACCGCCTATCTGGGGGGTGGATAATGCTGCGGCTGGAGGGGCTTAATGCCGGATATGGTCGCGCGCAGGTGCTGCGCGACCTGAGCCTTGAGGTGGCGGCGGGCGAAATCCTGTGCCTGTTGGGGCGCAACGGGGCGGGCAAGACCACCACCATGCAGGCGATTATGGGGCTGGTGCCCTTGATGTCGGGCAAGGTCATGCTTGACGGGCAAGAGGTGAGCCGTCTTCCGGCTTATCAGGTGCCGCGCGCGGGTATCGGCTATATCCCGCAGGGGCGGCGATTATTTGCGGAACTGACCGTGGCGCAGAACCTTGAGATCGGGCTGCGCGCGCGCAAAAGCGGGCCAGAGGTGCTTGACGAGGTGCTCACGCTTTTCCCGCGCCTGCGCGAACGCTATGGTCAGCGGGCGCAAACCCTGTCGGGCGGCGAGCAACAGATGCTGGCCACGGCGCGCGCGCTTTGCCTGCGGCCCAAGGTGCTTTTGCTGGATGAGCCGACAGAGGGGCTTCAGCCTTCGATGATCGAGGCGATCCGGCAGGTCATCGTCAAGATGCGCGACGAGGGGGTCGCGATCCTGCTGGTGGAACAGCGGGTTGATGCGGTGCTATCGGTGGCCGACCGGGTCGCGTTCATCGAAAACGGCCGTAATGGCGAGACATTGCCCGCCGAGGCGCTGCGTGCGGATCATTCGATTGTGGATCGCTATATCGGGGTTTAGCGCCAGACTTATCGGCTGTATTTGATGAACGGCGTCAGGGTGCCGATCCGGTCATAAAGCTTGCGCGCCTGTGCGTTGAAATCCTGGGTCAGCCAATAGACCGACGGACAGCCATCGCTATCGGCCTGCGCATAGACCGCCTCGATCAGCTTGCGGCCCACACCCATGCCACGCACTTCTGGGGCGGCAAAGAGATCCTGCAGGTAACAGGCCTTTTCCATCCGCCAGTTATGCGGATGATAGATATAATGGACAAGGCCGACCGGATTGCCGTTATTCAGCGCCAGAAACCCGTTTTGATCCGGGTGATCGGGCGAGCAGAGCCGCGAAAACGTGGTGTTATAGATCGTATCGGGCAGAGAGGTCTCATAAAATGTCAGATAATCACGCCAGAGCGTCGTCCATTTCGGTTTGTCACCGGTCTGAATGGGGCGGATCGTGATGGTCATGTGCGGCCTGATCTTTTTTGGGTCTGTAAAAGAAACAGCTTGTGCCTAAACGCCTGTCAGGGCCAGCAAAATCGTGTCTTTTATTGAGGCATTCTGGCGGGCGATCCTGCGCGCAACCACCAGAGCGGTTGCAAGGTTGCGCCCGGACACGCATCGCCAGAGTTTAGCGGTCATGACCGCAGGTTACTGTGCCGCAACCGGCTGTGGATCGGCAAGCGCCACGATATCCATCATGATGGTGTTCAGCTCGAAATCCTTGGGGGTATAGACCCGCGCCACGCCCATTTCGCGCAGGCGATTGGCGTCATCCTCGGGGATGATGCCGCCGACGATCACCGGCACGTCACCAAGCCCCGCCTCGCGCATTCGCGCCAAAAGGTCTTCGACCAGCGGCATGTGGCTTCCCGATAGGATCGAAAGGCCGACAACATGGGCCTCATCCTCAAGCGCGGTTCTCACGATTTCCTCGGGCGTCAGGCGGATGCCGGCATAGCCGATATCCATGCCGCAATCGCGGGCCCGAAAGGCGATCTGCTCGGCACCGTTGGAATGGCCATCAAGCCCCGGCTTGCCAACCAGAAATTTGAGACGACGCCCAAGGCGGTCGCTGACGGTGTCAACGGCGGCGCGGATGTCATCAAGGCCTTCGGTCTTGTTGGATGGATTAACCGACACGCCGGTCGGGCCGCGATATTCGCCAAAGACGGCGCGCATCTGGGCGGCCCATTCGCCGGTGGTCACGCCAACGCGGGCGCAGGCAATCGAGGGGTCCATCACATTGCGCCCCTCGGCGGCGGCGGCGCGCAGACTTGCCAGCGCTTCTTTCACGGCACCAGCGTCGCGGTCATTTCGCCACTCGTTCAAACGGTTGATCTGTTCGGCCTCGACCGCCGGGTCGACCACCATGATGCCGCCATCTTCGGTCTGAAGCGGCGACGGCTCGCTAGTCGTCCAGCGGTTGACGCCGACGACGATGGTCTCATTACGCTCGATCCGGCCAAGGCGCTCGGCGTTGCTGTCGACAAGGCGGGCCTTCATATAGTCGATTGCATCAACCGCGCCGCCCATGCTGTCTATATTGGCCAACTCGTGGCGCGCGCCGTCTTTCAGCGCCTCAACCTTGGCGTCCACCGCCGGGTTGCCCTCAAACAGGTCGTCGAATTCCAGAAGATCGGTTTCATAGGCCAGAATTTGTTGCATGCGCATCGACCATTGCTGATCCCAGGGGCGCGGCAGGCCAAGCGCCTCGTTCCACGCGGGCAATTGCACGGCGCGCGCGCGGGCCTTTTTGCTAAGGGTCACGGCGAGCATTTCAATCAGGATGCGATAGACGTTGTTTTCGGGCTGTTGTTCGGTCAGGCCAAGCGAATTGACCTGCACGCCATAGCGAAAACGGCGGTATTTCGGGTCGCTCACACCGTAGCGGGTTTCAAGGATCTCATCCCAGAGATCGACAAAGGCGCGCATTTTGCACATCTCGGTGACAAACCGGATGCCCGCGTTCACAAAGAACGAAATCCGCCCCGCAAGCGCCGGGAAATCCTCTGGCGCGACGCGCGGTTTCAGCTCGTCCAACACGGCGGTGGCGGTGGCCAAGGCAAAGGCGAGCTCCTGTTGCGGTGTCGCGCCGGCCTCTTGCAGGTGATAGGAACACACGTTCATCGGGTTCCATTTCGGCACGTGCTTATAGCAATACTCGGCCACATCCCCGATCATCTTGAGGCTGGGTTTTGGCGGACAGATATAGGTGCCCCGGCTCAGATATTCCTTGATCAGGTCGTTTTGCACGGTGCCTTGCAGCTTTGAGACATCCGCCCCCTGCTCCTCGGCCACGGCGATATAAAGCGCCAAGAGCCACGGCGCCGTGGCGTTGATCGTCATCGAGGTGTTCATCTGATCGAGCGGAATATCGGCAAACAGCGCGCGCATATC
>CBDTZA010000012.1:0-14129 GCA_965364785.1 uncultured Roseovarius sp.
GACGGTGGTCACCCGGTCACGGTGCAATTGCGGTTTGAACAGATGCCACAGGCGCAGCGTGATATCGGCATCCTCAGCGGCATATTTCACCGCCTCATCGACCGGCACGCGATCAAAGGTGATGGCCGATTTGCCCGTACCCAACAGCGATTTGATCGGAATCGGCTTATGCGCCAGATAGCGGTCGCTCAGCGTGTCCATCCCGTGCCCATGCTGCCCGGCGTAAAGCGCATAAGACATAAGCATGGTGTCATCAATTGGATGAACATGAACGTCGAGCGCGGCAAAAATCTTGGCGTCATATTTCATATTTTGCCCGATTTTGAGAATCGCATCATCCTCAAGCACAGGTTTGAGCGCGCCAAGCACGTCGCCAACGCTTAGCTGTCCATCGGCAAGCTTGTTCGACCCAAACAGATCATCCGCCGCGCCATCCTTATGAATAAGCGGGATGTAACAGGCTTGCCCCGGATCAACGCAAAGCGAAATCCCAACAAGATCGGCCTGCATTTCATTTAGCGACGTCGTCTCGGTATCCACCGCCACATAACCCCGCGCACGAATGCGCGCGATCCATGTCTCAAGGGCGCCCATATCGCCAACGCGTTCGTACTTTTCAGGGTCTATTGCAGGCCATTCAGGGGCATTTTGCGCCTCACTCCCGGTCTGCATGGCCTGCGGCGAGGGCTCTGCAATCACCGGGGCCTCGGCACCCAACGCCTCGGCAATCCGCTTGGAAAGCGTGCGGAATTCCATCTTTGCCAGAAAGTCCAGCAAGGCATCAGGGTCCGGATCGCGCACCTCAAGATCATCAAGCGTGAACTCAAGCGGCGTGTTGCAATCAAGCTGAACCAGCCGCTTGGACATCTCGATCTGCTCGCGCTTCTCAATCAGCGTCTGGCGGCGCTTGGGCTGTGTAATCTCGTCCGCACGATCCAACAGCTCTTCAAGAGAGCCAAATTCGTTGATCAAAAGCGCCGCGATCTTTACCCCGATTCCGGGCGCGCCGGGTACGTTATCGACACTATCTCCGGCCAAAGCCTGCACATCAACCACGCGATCCGGGTTCACGCCAAATTTTTCGCGCACCCCGTCGACGTCAATAAGCCGGTTCTTCATCGCGTCCAGCATTTCGACCCCACCGCCAACAAGCTGCATCAGATCCTTGTCGCTGCTGATGATCGTCACGCGCCCGCCCAGATCGCGCGCCTGACAGGCCAGTGTCGCAATAATATCGTCCGCCTCATAACCTTCGATCTCTTCGCAGGCGATATTAAAGGCGCGCGTCGCCTCTCGGGTAAGCGGCATCTGCGGGCGCAAATCCTCTGGCATCGCCTCGCGGTTTGCCTTGTACTCGGGATACATATCGTTGCGAAACGTGTGGCTGCCTTTGTCAAAGATCACCGCCACATGGGTGGGCGCATCATGGCCGTTATTGCCCTCAACATAGCGCTGCAACATGTTGCAGAACCCGGCGACCGCCCCGATCGGCAAACCATCCGATTTGCGCGTCAGCGGCGGCAGCGCATGATAGGCCCGAAAGATAAACGCCGATCCGTCAATCAGATGCAGATGGCAACCTTTTCCGAATGACATCTATAGCCCCTTTCGCCCAGAAGGCTTTCATCGTTCCAAAAAATACTCAAACCCCAGGCATCACCAAAGTCGCGGCCTTGGTCGGCTTAAACCTTGCCTTCAAACTCGCGATGAACAAGCTTGGCATCGCAATAGGGGCATTCGACATAGCCCTTGTCCTGGGGGATTTGCAGCCAAACGCGCGGATGGCCCAGCGCCCCGTCGCCGCCATCACAGGCCACACGATAGACGTCAACAATTCTGGTTTCTGGGGCCTGCGTTACCATCGGGGCGTTTCCTTTTGCGTGACTTTCAACTAGGTGCAAATATGATTGATCCGCCAGCAAGGGGCAAGAGCACCATGGCCGCAAACGCCATTGAAATCCGTGGACTGACAAAAACCTATGGCGGTGGGCGCAATAGCCCTGAAAAACAGGCGCTAAAGGGCATTGATCTTGATATCCCGCAGGGCTCTGTCTTCGGGCTTTTGGGGCCAAATGGCGCCGGCAAATCGACACTGATCAATATTCTGGCCGGGCTGGTGCTCAAAACCGCCGGAAAGGTCACGATCTGGGGCTTTGATCAGGACGTAAACCCGCGCCAGTCACGCGCCTCGATCGGGGTTATGCCGCAGGAATTAAACCTTGATCCGTTCTTTACCCCCCGCGGCGCGCTTGAGGTACAGGCAGGTCTTTACGGCGTGCCGCGCGCGCAACGCAAAAGCGATGCAATTTTGCGCCTTATCGGTCTTGAAGACAAGGCCGACGCCTATGCCAGAACCCTGTCGGGCGGCATGCGACGGCGGCTTCTTTTAGGCAAGGCTCTGGTGCATACGCCGCATATTCTGGTGCTGGACGAACCCACCGCAGGCGTCGACATCGAATTGCGCCAGATGCTTTGGGAAAACATTCGTCGCCTCAATCAACAGGGCATGACGATCATCCTGACCACGCATTACCTCGAAGAGGCCGAAGAGATGTGCGACGAAATTGCCATCATCAACCTTGGCCAGCTGGTAGCGCGCGACAGCACCGCCAATCTTTTGGGGCGGCTGGACGCCAAGACGATGATCATTCAGCCCGACAGCCCGGCCACCACCCTGCCCAAAGGCGACGGGCTAGAGGTGTCATCGCGCGCGGATGGGGCGCTTGTCATCACCTACCATTCGACGGACACCCCGGCCGAGGCGGTTCTGGCCGCTGTCCGCGAGGCAGGCATTTCCATTCGCGATGTGAAAACCGAACAGGCCGACCTTCAGGATGTGTTCCTTGATCTGACCCGAAGCCGCTAAACCGCGCCGACCGATTTCGGAATCATTCGCCCCAGCCGTCAGACTGCATTTCGCGCAACCGGCTGGCGGTGCGCTCAAACTCAAACGATCCTTCGCCCTCAAGATAAAGATATTCCGGCTCTGCCGCTGCCGAACAGATAAGCCGCACCTGCGCCTCGTAAAGCGCATCAACCAGGGTAACAAAGCGCTTGGCCTCGTTGAAATTGCTGCGTCCCAATTGTGGGATATTTTCCAGGATCAGAACCCGCGCCGCCTCTGCCAGCGCGAGGAAATCCGCCGGGCCAAGCGGCTTGCCGCAAAGATCGTAAAACGTGGCCCGCGCCACGCCATTGTGAAACGCCGGAATATCGACTTCGCGCTTGTTGACGATGATCTTGTGCGGCCCGCCACCCCCGCCGGTCAAATCCTGCCAGATGTTTTCAATCTCAGCGCGTGACGCCTCATTCACTGGGGTGAAATAACTCGGGCTGCCGGCCAGCCGATCCTGCCGATAATCCGTTTGGCTCGCCATTTCATGCAGGACCATGCGGTCTTTGACGATCTCGATGAAGGGCAAAAACAGCTGTCGGTTCAGCCCGTTCTTATAAAGGTCATCGGGAATGCGGTTGCTGGTCGTAACCACCACAACACCGGCCGCAAAAAGCGCCTCGAACAGGCGCCCCACGATCATCGCGTCGGTGATATCGGTGATCTGCATCTCGTCAAACGCCAAAAGCCGCACCGAATCGGCCACCTCCTTGGCCACCGGGGCAAGGGCGTCGCTTTCATTGCGGGCGCGGGCCGCGTGCAACCCGGCATGGATTTCCTGCATGAAGGCGTGAAAATGCACCCGGCGCTTGGGCACATCCACCGTGTCGACAAAAAGATCCATCAGCATGGATTTACCACGCCCGACCCCACCCCAGAGATACAGCCCCTTGGGCGGCTCTGGCGCGCGGCTAAACCAACCTTTGCGCGGTTGCTCGGCCAGAGCATGACGAATCCGCTCAAACTCGGGCAAAGAGGCCTCTTGCGCGGCATCGCGAGTCAGTGTGCCGTCGGCAACACGCCGGGCGTAAAGATCAGGTAGCGTTTCCATGCCCTTGAGATATCGCGGGAAAAGCGCCGGGAAAAGCACCAATAGCCGCAAGTGATCAGGCTTTTCGCGCCAGCCGGTTCATCACGCCCACCAATTCGGCGCTTATCCCCGGCTCTGACAGGGCATGCCCGGCCACCGGAATCATCCGCAAATCGGCGTTTTTCCAGACCCGCGCCAGCGCATAGGCGGTGCCGGGCGGACAGATCATGTCATAACGCCCCTGCACTATGGTGCCGGGGATGTGGGCAATTTTATCCATCTGGTCGAGGATTTGGCCGTCATATCCCAAAAATCCACGATGGGTGAAATAGTGGTTTTCCAACCGCGCAAAGGCCCGCGCATAATCCGCCGGACTATCGCCGCTCACCCCGGTGGAATGCACTGTTGCGAGTGCGTTTTCCCAAGCCGACCACGCCTTGGCATAACGGACCTCTTCGTCCAGCAGGCCGGAAAACAACCGCCGGTGATAGGCCGCGATCATATCGCCCTGTTCTTCCTTGGGGATCAGCGATTTGAACTGATGCCAGGTTTCGGGCCAAAACGCCCCTGCCCCGCCACCATAAAACCAGCTCAACTCGGCCTCGGTCATGGTGAACACGCCACGCAGCACAAGATGCGCCACCCGATCAGGATGGGCCTGCGCATAAATCAACGCCAGCGTCGCGCCCCAGCTTCCGCCAAAGACAATCCAGGTCTCGATCCCGAGCGCGCGGCGGATATGCTCGATATCCGCGACCAGATGCCAAGTGGTGTTGTTCTCAACGCTGGCGTGGGGGCGCGAACGCCCGCAACCGCGTTGATCAAACAGGATAATCCGATAGATGGCCGGATCGAAATAGCGCCGCATCGCCGGGCTGCACCCGCCACCCGGGCCACCATGAAACACCACAACCGGCACGCCATCACGGCGGCCGGATTGCTCGACATAAATGCTATGCCCGTCGCCCACGTCCATCATTTGCCGGTCAAATGGTTCGACCGGGGGATATAGATATTGTACTGCGCTCTTTTGGCCTGAGAATTTGTCCATGAATGTCCTATATAACGGGCAAGTCCAGAAGAGCACATGGAGAGCAGAATGCAAGCCGCCCAGAGCACGATTGATCCCGGCGAAGTTGCCAAATTTGAAGCGATGGCCGCCGAATGGTGGGATCCGAACGGAAAGTTCAAGCCTCTTCACATGCTGAACCCCTGCCGTCTGGATTATATCACCTCGCAGATTGCGGCGGAATATGACCGTGATCTTGGCCAGGACGCACCCTTTGCGGGGCTGCGTATTCTCGATATCGGCTGTGGTGGCGGGTTGCTAAGCGAGCCAATGGCGCGCTTGGGGGCCGAGGTGGTCGGCGCCGATGCCGCCCCGCGCAACATCCCCGTCGCACAGGTTCATGCCGAGCAATCCGGCCTTGCGATCGACTACCGCCACACCACCGCCGAAGATATGGCGGACGCGGGCGAACAGTTCGATGCGGTGCTGAACATGGAAGTGGTCGAGCATGTGGCCAATCCTCTGGCCTATCTCACCGCCTGTCAGCAGCTGCTTAAACCCGGTGGGATTCAAATTTGTTCGACCATCAACCGCAATCCCAAAAGCTTTGCCATGGCGATTGTCGGCGCGGAATATGTAATGCGCTGGTTGCCCAAGGGCACGCATGAATGGTCAAAATTCATCACGCCCGATGAGTTGTACGACCTGCTGCGCAACGCAGGCCTTGATCCGGTCGATCGCAAAGGCTTTGTGTTCAACCCGATCACATGGGTCTGGCGGCTGTCGGACAGGGATCTGAGCGTGAATTACGTCACCGCCAGCGTAAAGCCGGGCTAACCGCCAGGTTCCAGCTTTGAGCGCAATTCGCGCAACACCGGCAGGCTTGCGCGCACTCTGTCTTCGCCAAGATCGCTGATCAGTTCCGATACCATCGGGGTGATCGCGGCGATGGCGGCGTCGCGCGCCTGACGGCCAGAGGGGCTTATCGCGACCATCTTGCGGCGCGCATCATCCCAATCGGGGCGGATATGCACGTATCCGGCCCATTCCAGCTTGCTCAGCGTGTTGGTCATCGCGCCGCGCGTCACGTGAAAGCTTTTGGCAAGTTGCGCCGGGCTGCGCTCGTCACCGGTGCGGGCAAGGTGGTTGAGAACCGAAAAATGCGAGATTTCCATGCCCTTGGGCAACACCCGGCTTAGCCGATTGCGGATAAGTTGTTCATTGGTGAGGATCTCACTGAACAGGGCCACCGCCAGAGAATTGCTGGTCGTGTCATTCATGCCGGGCCATCGAACTGCGCGTCATGGCGCAAGGACGGCACACGCGCCCGCGCGCTTTCAATCTCGGCCGGGTCAAGATCAACCATCACAACGCCGGGATCGGTGCCGCCATCGGCCAGAACCTCGCCCCAGGGGGCGACAACAAGGCTATGACCGTGGGTTTGACGGGTGCGCCCGGTGGTTGCGGCATGGATGCCGGTCTGGGCCGGGGCCAGAACATAACAGCCGTTTTCAATCGCGCGCGCCCGTAACAGGGTTTCCCAATGCGCGGCCCCCGTGACATAGGAAAACGCCGCCGGCACGGTCAGAATGCGCGCGCCGGCATGGGCAAGGCGGCGGTAAAGATGCGGAAAGCGGATGTCATAGCAAATGCTAAGGCCGAGCGTGCCAATCGGCAAATCGGCGGTCACAGCACAGGCACCGGGGCGAAACCCGTCAGATTCGCGATAGGTTTCTTCGGGCGACACATCGACATCAAACATGTGGATCTTGTCATAGCGCGCGACAATCCCGCCATCCGGGCCGATCAGAAACGACCGATTGGCGAATCGGCCATCAGGGTCGGTCGTCTTAAGCGCAAGCGAGCCGATCAAAAGCCAGATTTTACGCTCTGCCGCCTTGGCGCGCATCGCTTTTAGGGTCGGATCACTATCCTCGGGGTGCAGAACCGCCCGTTGATGCGCGCGGCTACCCGACACACAATTGGTTACCTCGGGCGTCAGGACAAAATCCGCGCCCTGGGCAATGGCCTCATCAACGAACGCCAGCGTGACCGGCAGGTTTGCCGCCGGGTCATCGCTGCTGTTAAGTTGAACAAGGCCCGCGCGCATCGCCGTCACTTGCCCAACAGGGCGTCAAGCTTGCCTGCCCTGTCGAGTGCGGACAGTTCGTCATAGCCGCCGACATGGATGTCACCGACAAAAATCTGCGGCACGGTGTGACGTCCGTCGGCACGTTGCAGCATCTCGGATTTGCGCACCGGTTGGGCCAGCACGTTGATTTCCGAAAAGTTGACGCCCTTTTGCTTCAGCAACCGCTTGGCCGCGTGGCAAAATCCACAAAGGGGCGACGAATAGATTTCAACTGGTTGCATTTAAGGGGTTCCCGTATTCCTATCTGGCAGGAACTTAGGCATCCTTGGCCGTGCGCGCCAGTGTTAGTATGCACACATCTTGCGCACCTGCCGAAAAACAGGCCTGCGCCGCCGCCGAAAGCGTGGCCCCCGATGTCATCACATCATCCACCAAGAGCACCGTGCGGCCAATCAATTCGGCCCGGCGTCTGGGATTGATACGGATCGCATCGTCAAGCATGGCATGGCGCGCCTCGGCATCCATCCCCTTGAGTGGGCGGGTGCGTTTGGGCCGGGTCAACAGATCAGGACAAACCGGCAAGGCGATTTCACGCGCCAACGCCTGCGCCAGAAGAGCAGATTGATTGAACCGCCGTCGCAACATCCGCAGCCAATGCAAGGGCACCGGCGCAATAAGCGTGTTTTGGGTCAAAAGCGGCTGTGCGGCCCGCGCCATCCAGAGAGCGGCAGGGCGCACCACATCGTGGCGGTCGCCATATTTCAACGCCAGCACAAGCTTGCGCCCGTTTTCGTGGTAAACAAGCGCGGATCGGCCACGCGACCACGGCCGCGCCACGCTCAGGCAGTCATCGCAATGCTCGGCCTCTGGCCCGCTTTCCCCCGGCAAGGGCACACCGCAGGTATCGCAGACCAGCCCGGCAATAAACGGCGTGTCGCGCCAACACGGGCCGCAAAGACCAAAATCGCTTTCCACCTGACAACCGCACAAGGTACAGCGCGCCGGATAAACCACCTGAAGTGCCGTTTGAAATGCCTGCATGCTCACCCTATGGTCCCCGATATGAATCAGACCCTGACAGATCGTTCCGCCCTGATCCGCAATCGCCAACGCGCCCTGCGTGCGCCCGAATGGTTTCTGCATGAAACCGCCGCTGATGAGATCGAGGATCGCCTGAGCTTGGTTAAGAAATCATTTACCTCGCCTGCCGTGGTGAGCGGTTTTCCAGAATTCTGGCAAAATCGCTTCCCCGAGGCGCTTTGTGTTGACGATGACGACACTCTGGCACTTGATCCGCAATCGCATGATCTGGTGATTCACGCGCTTTGCCTGCATTGGGCAAACGATCCGGTGGGTCAGCTTATTCAGACGCGGCGCGCACTAAAGCCCGATGGGCTTATGCTGACAGTACTGTTTGGCGGCGAGACCCTTCACGAATTGCGCATCGCTCTGGCGCAGGCAGAATCGGATCTGCTTGGCGGGCTGTCGCCCCGGATTCTGCCAATGGGTGAAATCCGCGATCTGGGCGCGCTGTTGCAGCGGGCGGGCTTTGCCCTGCCGGTGGCCGATACCCTGCCGCTTAAGGCAAGCTATGCCTCGCCCACCCACCTGATGCGTGAATTGCGCGCGATGGGCGAGGGTAACGCCATGGCAAACCGGCCACGGCGCGCAACCCGGCGTTCGCTGTTTGAACGGGCCGCCGAGATCTACACCCAAGAGTTTGGCGATGCCGATGGGCGCATCACGGCCACGTTCGAGATGATATTCCTGACCGGCTGGTCACCGGATGCCAGCCAACCCCAGCCCCTGCGCCCCGGATCGGCAAGCGCGCGGCTGGCGGATGTGCTTGGGGCCAAAGAAACACCGCTGAAAGATTGACCTTGCGGGCACAACCTTTATGTCACCCTTAACCCGAGCCAGTAAGGATTGACCCAGACCATGCCCGATGCACGTCATTCTGCCGTTCGTCCGCCCCATGCACCCGGCGATCACCCCGCCATTCCACGCGCCAAGACGGGCGTTCTGCTGGCCAATCTGGGCACGCCGGATCATTATGATTACTGGTCGATGCGCCGCTATCTGAACGAGTTTCTCTCGGATCGTCGCGTTATTGATTATGCGCCCTGGAAATGGCAACCGCTGTTACAGCTGATCATCCTGACCAAGCGCCCCTTTACCAGCGGCCACGCCTATAAATCGATCTGGAACGAGGAAAAGGACGAAAGTCCGCTGATGACCATCACCCGCGATCAGACCGCGAAAATGGCCACGGCGCTAGAGGCGCGTTATGGCGATCAGGTGATGGTTGATTTCTGCATGCGCTACGGCAATCCCTCGACCAAATCCAAGGTCCGCGCCATGGTCAATGCCGGCTGCACCCGGATCCTGTTCTTTCCGCTTTACCCGCATTACGCCGCCGCCACATCGGCCACCGCCAACGATCAGTTCTTTCGCGCGCTGATGGACGAGACATGGCAGCCGATCGCGCGGGTGGTCGAGCCCTATTTCGAAAATCCGCTCTATATCGAGGCCTTGGCCGAATCGGTTGAGACAGCCTATGCCAATATCGAAACGCGCCCCGATATCCTTGTGGTGTCCTATCATGGGATGCCAATACGCTATCTGATGCAGGGCGATCCCTATCATTGCCACTGTCAGAAAACCACGCGCCTGCTGAAAGAGCGGCTTGGCTGGGATGACACCGAGATCACCACAACGTTCCAGTCGGTCTTTGGCCCCGAAGAATGGCTAAAGCCCTATACCGTGAAAGAGGTGGCCAGGCTTGCACGCGAAGACGGTAAAAAACGAATCGCTGTGATGGCCCCGGCGTTTTCCGCCGACTGCATCGAGACGCTGGAAGAGATCAACGAAGAGATCAGGGAAAGCTTTGAAGAGGCTGGCGGCGAGGAATTTACCTATATTCCATGCCTGAACGATCAGGACGCGCATATCAAGGCGCTGGCATCCGTAGTCGAAGCAAACCTTCAGGGTTGGCTGGATTAAACACTAAACACTCTCATAGAAACGAAAAAGGCAGTGGTTTCCCACTGCCTTTTTCTTTGCCTTCGATACTGACTTAGTCAGCAATGACGACTGCGGCTACGATGGCCAACAGGACCAGCGGAATCCAAACGCCAGCAGCAGACGAGCTAGCTGCGGTTTCTTCAACAATTACCGGTGCCTCGATTACAGGCTCGGCATAGCTGCCAGCGAATGCGGTCGAAGCAGCGGCACTAAGGGCGGCGGCGAGAACGAGTTTCTTCATATTATCCTCCAGATATTGGCTTAACGCTGTAAATCACAACGCCAAGCACCCAAGACTTAACCTCGTGGATTTTTTTTAATCAGCAATTCGAACCGATTGCAAACCCAAGTTACGCCTTTGGGACAATATCACGCCGTCTTTTCGTCAAATAAGCAACACTTGGGTGCCGACTTTGGTCATTCCGAACAACTCGGCAATGTGTTCGTTGTAAAGACCGACGCATCCATTGGACGAGCGCCGCCCGATTTTGCGCGTGTCATGAGTGCCGTGGATTCGGTAATAGGTCCAGCTGAGGTAAAGCGCGTGGGTGCCCAATGGGTTATCGGGGCCTGGCCCCACATAGGCCGGCCATTCGGGATTGCGTTCAAGCATTGAGGGCGTCGGACGCCAGCTTGGGCCTACAACCTTGCGCACCACAGAGGTACGGCCGCGACGCGTCAGGTCCTCGGTCAGCGGCACGGAGGACGGGTAGAGCTTGTAAACCGACTGATCCTCGCTCCAGAAATGGACGGCGCGCGAGTCGATATCGACAAGGATCGCGCCATCCTTGGTGTTTGAGAAATAGGGCTGCCAGTCGAGGGTGCGGAAACTGGAAATATTGTGGCGCACCGTTTCGGTAAGATCACGCTCGATCTCGACAGTGCCTGCACCATCAACGCTTTGCGCCAATGCGGGTGCCCCGATTAGGGCGGCGGTCCCGGCCAGAAAGGCGCGCCGGTTCCAGTTGTCTCGGGTTTCAGAGGCCATTTTGGGTTTCTCCAGATTTTGGTCCTTGGATTGCAGGAATATATGGCGCGAATGACGCAGTCGCAATTCAAACAACTGTTATCAAGCGAACTTGCGCGCATGTGGGTTTGAATCGCAACGTATCCCGCGATAAGGCAGAGACTACAGCAATATCGGGTGGTTTGACATCATGGCGCGTCTTTACATCATTTTCCTGTCGGCACTGTTGGCTTTGGCGGCCTGTGCGGCCCCGCCGCCGCCGCCGCAACTTGGGTCGGACGGCAAACCGCTTCCGCGGCTTTACCGAATCAGATCCGGCGAGACGTCCGAGCTTCAATTCCGCATGCTTGATGCGGTCAACTCTCTGCGGCAGGCCGCCGGCCAATCGCCGGTGATTCTCGACTCGTCGCTGAACGCCGCTGCCGCAACCCATTCCCGCGATATGTCGCTGCAAAACCGGCCCTGGCATTTTGGCTCTGACGGCTCTTCACCGATCGAGCGGGTCCAGCGCGTTGGGTATACCGGTCATCTGGTTGGCGAGGCGATCTCGGAAACCTATGAAACCGAGCTTGAAACCCTGTCTGCATGGATGGAAGATCCCGGCTCGCGTCGCGTCATCCTTGCGCCGGATGCCGCAAAAATGGGCTTTTCCTGGCTTCAGGAAAACAACGGCAAGATCTGGTGGACATTGGTTATGGGCGGTTGATCAGGGGTTGATCGTCACTGGCGTTCCGTCGCGGACCATCGCATAGAGCCTCTCTATCTGGGGGTTCGTGATGGAAATACAGCCCGCGGTCCAATCCGGGCCAAAAATCCCGAGTTTGTTCGGCTCGCCATGAATAAAGATATCACCGCCCGGTTCTTTTCCGGCCGCTTCGGCAAAGGAGGTATCCTGTTCATTGGGATAAGAAATCCCTAGCGACAGATGGAAAGAGCTATCCGGATTGCGTCGGTCAACAGTGTATTCGCCTTCAGGCGTTTTGCCATCGCCCTCGAATTCCTTGTGGCCCCTTGGGGCAAACCCAAGATCAACCTTATGCGATTTCAGAACCCGGTCATGATGCAGCAGAAACATCTCGCGGTCGCCCTTGTTGACGATGACGCGGGTCACCTCGGGGCCGTTATAGGTTTTGAATTTTGAGGGGGCGCCACAGGCCGCAAGGCCCAGAAGGGCCGCCACCAGTATAATAAATCTTATAGGTTTCATCAAAAACTGCCGTTGTCCTGCTCACGGTATTCTTACCCTAATCAGGCCGCACTAGGGTAGTGAAAATTGCACCGATCACGCAGGATTTAGCGTGAATCCCGCCACCAGCTCTACATGCGAGGACCAGCGGAACTGATCCACCACGCGCAGGCGGTCAAGATGATAGCCCCCGGCCAAAAGCGCCTTGGCGTCGCGAGCAAAACTTGCCGGGCTGCACGACACATAAGCGATGGCAGGCACACGGGCGCGGCAAATCTCGGCGATCTGCGCCTCGGCGCCGGCGCGGGGCGGGTCGATCACCACCGCATCAAACCGCTTGAGTTCGTCCGGCAAAAGCGGTTGGCGGAAAAGATCGCGCGCCTCGGTTGTCATCGACTTAAGGCCTTGCGTCTTGCGCCACCCGGCATCCAGAGCGGCGCACATGGCGGCAATGCTTTCAACCGCGTGCACTTCAGCGTTTTTGGCAAGGGGCAGGGCGAAGGTGCCAATGCCCGCAAACAAGTCGGCGATCCGTTTTGCGCCGCCAACAATCGTCTGAACATCGGCAAGCAAGGCGGCTTCGCCCTCTGCCGTGGCCTGCAAAAAAGCATTCGGCGGCGGCAGAACCCGCGTCGCGCCAAAGATTTGATCGGGGGCATGACGGGCCACGACCACCTCGCCGTCCCAGGCCAGCCGCGCCAGATTATGCCGGTCCGCGAGCGCCGCCAGCGCGATGCGCAATGGCCCGTCAAGCGGCTTGCCCTCGCTCACCGCGATATCGAGACCATTCAGCGACAGGGTAACCGAGACCGAAATACCATTCTTGCGGCTGGCGCCCGTTTCCGCAAGATCACAGGCCACCGGAACCGCCCCCATCAGGGCCGGGTGCAACAGCTTGCAATCGGGGATCTCGATGATGACATCCGACCCCTTGGCGTGAAACCCGGCCATCGCGCCCTTTTTGGTGCGTCGCGCGGTCAGGGTCGCCCGTCGACGTGATTGTGCGGGCGAGACGTGGATCGGGGCAAAATCGGCCGCAATCCCATGCGCCCCAAGCGCGGATTTCACCACGTCCTGCTTCCAACCTGCCAGAAAGTCATCCGAGGCGTGCATAAGCTGGCACCCACCGCAGGATTTGAAATGCCGGCAGGGCGGCGCAACCCGGTCGGGCGAAGGCGTGTCGATCTTCACATCGCGCAAGGTCTGCCCCTCAAGGGTTCCGGTCACCACCTCACCGGGCAGGGTCAGGGGGGCAAAAACCGGACCAGCGGCGATCCCGTCGCCCTGGTGACCTAATCGAATGATTTTATGTTGGCTCATGCCCTCGGCTTTAGCCCGAGTTGGGGGTGCGATAAAGGGTGCTTAGACCAGATCGTCGCGCCCAAGGCGAAAATCCGACGCGATCCAGCGCTGTTCCAACTCCGCCAGATGCGCCCCAAGGGCGGCGCCGCTCAGCTCAGGCATGAAATCAGCGGCCCTGACGGGACACTTTGCCATGGCACCGCGCGCAAGATCGTCCTGTGCGTCAGGCGCAAGGGGTTGCTCGAAAAGCGCCGCGCGCAACAACAAGATATCAAGCGCCTCTGCCGCGCCGTGGCGATAACCAAGCTCAGGCGCGTCCATCGTGCCCAGCGCCCCGTCGCGCAGATGCGCCAGCCGCCGTGTCTCTGCCTTGCTCAGGCGCAAGCGCTCGGCCACATCCTCGCCACCGAGCACGGCCAGACGTCGAATGACATCCGGGGCCGCATCAGTCACTGATTCAAGGTGCACAAGCGGCGCAAGCGCGCGGTCCTCTGCCCCCGGAAGAACCATCAGCAAGACGCCGGTGCTGCGCATCGCGGCGACGGATGGCGCAGGGTCAAGCGCGCCCAAAAGCTTGCGGATTTCGGCACCGACGCGTTCGAGCGACAGACTCGACAAACCCTCAA
>CBDTZA010000013.1:0-13530 GCA_965364785.1 uncultured Roseovarius sp.
TCGCGACCCGACGCAGGGCCTCACCAATATTCGCGGCAACGTCTATCTGGCGCTTTGGGATGCGTTCACAGCGCATGATATTTCCATCCCCTTCCCGCAGCGCGAGGTGCGAATGTTGGGCGATAGCGGCGGGGATGCGCCACAAGACGGGTAAATTTGCAGCACTTTCTCGCGCGCGCAGCAATCTGGGGGTTGCTGTTCATTGAAAAATCATCTTTGGCTTGCTACTTTATAATCACTGCCCAGCACCGGGGTTTTGCGGTGTGTAGCAAAGGAGGACTATGTCCTGTCTTTTACGACCTATGCGGCCGGGGCCGCTGAACAGGGGGCGCTTGCCATGGTGCTTGCCGTGACCGCAGACAGCGAAACGCAGCTTGCGGCGATTCTTTCCTCACTTTCCGACGACAAGGCCGAAGATATCGTGCAGATCGACCTGCGCGGCAAAACGGCTATTGGCGATTACATGATCGTCTGTTCGGGGCGTTCGTCCCGGCAGGTGGCCTCGATTGCCGAAAAGCTGACGGACCGCCTTAAGCATGAATTCGGACTCCTGTCGCGGATGGAAGGCAAGGGAACCGGCGATTGGGTGCTGGTCGACACAGGTGATGTGATCGTCCATGTCTTCCGCCCCGAAGTGCGCGAATTCTATCAGCTTGAAAAGATGTGGCTGCCCACCGGACAAACTCCGGGGCAGACGGCAGCGTCTCAGGTCTGAATGCGGATTCACATTTGCGCGGTGGGCCGGTTGCGTACCGGCCCGGAACGCGCGCTTATCGACGATTATCTGACCCGGTTTGATCGCACGGGCCGCGCCCTTGGGCTTGGCCCTGCGCAATTGCATGAGGTCGAGGATAAAAAGGGCGGCGGCATGAGTGCCGAGGCCACCCTTCTGGACCGGGTCATTCCCAAAGCATCGGTTATCGTGGCGCTGGACGAGCGTGGCAAATTGCAAAGCTCGCCCGAGTTTGCCACGCAGCTTGGCGATTGGCGTAATGCCGGGCGCAGTGATCTGGCCTTTGTCATTGGTGGCGCCGACGGCATTGCCCCCGACCTGCGCAAGCGCGCCGATTTCAAGCTGTCGTTCGGGCGGATGGTCTGGCCGCATATGCTGGCGCGGGTAATGCTGAGTGAACAGCTATACCGCGCAGCCTCGATCCTTGCGGGCAGCCCCTATCACAGGGTATGAGGCCGCCCGGAGCGCAATCGCCGCTTAGCCGACCTTTTGAACTTCGACCTGATGGGGATAGGGGATCGACACACCGTTTTTGTCGAACGCCTCTTTCACCGCCTTGGTCATATCAAATTTCAAACCCCAGTAATCAGCCGCATCACACCAGAGCCGCACCCCAAGGTCGACACTGCTGTCGCCAAGGTTCACGACCCGCGCCCAGGGCTCTGGATCGGCATGAACGCGCGGGTCAGCATCTGCCAGATCAAGGATGATCCGCATGGCGTGATCGGCATCATCCCCATAATCAATCCCGAAACTCAGATCACAGCGCCGCGTCGCATGATGCGAGAAATTGCGAATCACCGTGCCCCAGGCCTGACCGTTGGGCAGGATGATCTGCACATTGTCGGGGGTCGAGAGTTCGGTGAAGAACAGGTTGAGATCGACCACCGTGCCTGATGTACCGCCGATTTCAACGTATTGGCCAAGCTTATAGGGCCGAAACAGCACAAGCATGAACCCCGCCGCCAGATCGGACAACGTGCCCTGCAACGCCAGACCAATGGCCAGCGTGGCCGCCCCCATCACCGCCACAAGGCTGGTCGCCTCGATGCCGAAAATGCCAAGAACGGCGACAAGCACCATCGCCAGAATCACCCATTTCACGATCGAGGCCGCGAAATTGCCGATGGTCTTGTCGATGCGCGCGCTGGCGTTGACGCGGCGGCGCACCATGCCGCTTATGATCCCGGCCGCCATCCAACCGATGACAAGAACCGCAAGGGCCTTGGCTGCGCTGATGATCATCGGGCCGTAGCCGCTTAGCTGTGCGATGATGTCTTGCATTGCTGCATTTCCTTTCTGGTATTGGTCACGCGCGCGGCCCGCAGGCCTTGCGTCGGACGTGAAAAAGGGCCCGCCGGATCGCGGACCCCTAGCAATGAGCGCTCGCTTACTTCTTTTTCAGCGAATCGCGGATTTCCATCAGGATGTCCAGTTCGGACGGGCCGGGATCAGCGGCAGGCGCTTCCTCGACCTTGGGCTTGGCACGGTTAACGGCCTTGACCAGCATGAACACCACCCATGCGACGATCAAAAAGTTGATCACGGCCATGATAAAGCGGCCATAGGCGAACACGGCGGCGCCGGCCTCTTCTGCGGCGGCGATTGAGGCGTATTCACCCGACCCCAAAAGCACGTAAAGCCCCGAGAAATCGACCCCACCCAGAAACAGGCTGATGATCGGGTTGATAAGATCGGCCACAAGCGAGCCGACAATCGCGGTAAAGGCCGCACCGATGATAATACCGACCGCCATATCCATGACATTGCCCTTGGCAATGAAATCCTTGAACTCTTGAATCATGTTCGTCCCTTTTTACACTGTCTGGCGGCGGATCATTCTCGCCCGCTCGCGCGACGCCCATATCACAGAAAGCGCGGGTTAATGCCTGAAAATGTCGCTTTTCCTCGGGGAAATCGCGTGTGATTTCCCCCTCTGGCGTCCTCAGACCGGGATTAGTCGGTCGGCAATTCATCCGATGGGATCACGCCAAAGAACGCGCCGCCCGACCAGATCCCGAACCAGCCATCATGATGCGCGCCGATATCAACCAGCCGGTAAAAGCTTTTGCGATCAATCAGCGCCTCTAGATTGACGCGCACAAGGACATAGGGCGACGGCTCGCCCGTCTCGGGGTCGCGAATCACGCGAATGGGATGGTCGGGGCCTGCGGTCATATGATCGCCAACATTGGTTTCAAAGCGTAATTCCTGGGCCTCGCCGCTACCGGAGACCTCAAAATCGACTGCTACAAATGGTGCGTCATCGACGGTAATGCCTACCTTTTCCACCGGCGTGACAAGAAAATACGTGTCGCCATCGCGCCGCAGGATGGTGGAAAACAGCCGCACCAATTCGGGCCGCCCGATCGGCGTGCCAAGGTAAAACCACGTGCCATCGCGGGCGATTCGCATATCAAGATCACCGCAAAACGGCGGGTTCCACAGATGAACCGGCGGAAGGCCGCGCCCCTTGGCCTTGGCGGCCCTCACAGAGGCGGCAATTCCTTCGGCTGACGGGGACGTGATGGATTTTTTGCTCATTGCTTTTGCCATTTCTCTCTCGCGCGATACACTCTACCCATAGGATATAGTCCAGACAGGAGTTTTGCCATGACCGATGACACCGACCTGCTCGCCGGCCTAGAGGCGCTTGAAGGCAAGCTTGCGCAGGCGCGGGCCTCAATCACCCGGCGCTTTATCGGTCAGGAACAGGTTGTTGATCTGGCCCTGTCGGCGCTTTTGTGCGGCGGGCATGGCTTGCTGATCGGTCTGCCGGGGCTTGGCAAGACCCGGCTGGTGGAAACCCTTGGCACGGTGATGGGGCTCAATTCCAACCGGGTTCAGTTTACCCCTGACCTGATGCCGGCCGATATTCTGGGCAGTGAGGTGCTTGAAACCGCCAACGATGGCAGCCGAGCGTTCAAATTTATCCAAGGGCCGATTTTCTGCCAGCTTCTGATGGCCGATGAGATCAACCGCGCCAGCCCGCGCACCCAATCGGCCCTGTTGCAGGCGATGCAAGAGCGGCAGGTGACCGTCGCTGGGGCCAATCGCCCGCTTGAGCCGCCATTTCACGTGCTGGCCACGCAAAACCCGATTGAACAAGAGGGCACATATCCTCTGCCCGAGGCTCAGCTTGACCGCTTTCTGGTCCAGATCGAGGTGCCCTATCCCGACCGCGACACCGAGCGCGCGATTTTGCTGGCCACCACCGGCGCCGCCGAGGAAGAGGCCCATGCCGTGTTTACCCCCGCCGATCTGATTGCCGCCCAGCAGATGCTGCGCCGCATGCCGGTGGGCGAGGCGGTGATGGAAGCGATCCTTGATCTGGTGCGCGCCTGCCGCCCGGATGATCCAAGCGCCAGCGATATCGTGCGCGACACTGTCGCTTGGGGTCCGGGCCCGCGCGCCGCGCAGGCGCTTATGCTCACGGTGCGGGCACGCGCGATGCTTCAGGGGCGGCTGGCGCCGGATGCGGGCGACGTGGCCGCGATGGCGCAACCAGTGCTTGGCCACCGCATGGCGCTTAACTTTGCGGCCCGCGCGCGTGGCGATAGCCTGAGCGGGTTGATTGCGCGCACGATCAAAGACGTGGCCCAGGTCAGGGCCGCCGCCTGAGATGAACACCCCCCTGCCCCCCCTGCCCCCCCTGCGCCCCCGCGCCGAGGCCGAAGCCGCCCGCCTGCCGCCGCTTTTGGCGCGGGCAGAGCATCTTGCCGGTGCGGTCTTGCTGGGCGAGCATGGCCGACGGCGCGCCGGTCAGGGGGATGATTTCTGGCAATATCGTCCGGTGCAACCCGGTGACAGCCGCCGGATGATCGACTGGCGCCGCTCGGGGCGCAGCGATGCGCAATTCGTGCGCCAACGGGAATGGCAGATCGCCCAAAGCGTGATGCTTTGGGTCGATCCGGCGGCCTCGATGCGTTTTGCAAGCGACAAGGGCCTGCCCGACAAGGCCGACCGCGCGCGGCTTTTGGCCCTCGCCGGCGCGATCTTGCTTATTCGCGGCGGCGAACGTGTTGGCCTGACCGGGGGCGCCCTGCCGCCCCGACGCGGACAGGTCCAGATCGCGCGCCTGACCGAGGCGCTGATGCAAGACAGCGACGAGGATTACGCCAGCCCCGACATGGCCGGGCTGTTGCCGCATGGCCGCGCGATCCTGATCTCTGACTTTATGGGCGATCTCAAGGGCCTGCGCGGGGCGCTGACGGCGGCGGCGGATCGCGGCGTGCGCGGCGTGCTCTATCAGGTGCTTGACCCCGCCGAAGAGGCGTTTCCCTATGCCGGGCGCACCATCTTTGAAAGCATCGGTGGCACCATGGCGCATGAAACCCTCAAGGCCGGCGACCTGCGCGACCGCTATCTGGCGCGGTTGGCCGAGCGCAAGGCAGAGCTGGCCTCGCTGTGCTCTGCCACTGGCTGGCGCTATGGTTGTCACCACACCAGCGACAGCGCGCAATCGGCTCTGTTATGGCTGTACCGCGCCCTTGACGGGGGGGTCGGCGCATGATGCTTGGCCCGCTTGGATTTACCGCGCCGTGGTTGCTGGTGGCCCTCGCCGCCTTGCCGATCCTCTGGATTATCCTGCGCGCCGTGCCACCCGCCCCCGTGCGGCGACGGTTTCCCGGCGTGGCGCTTTTGCTGGGGCTCAAGGACGAAGATAGCGTCACCGACCGCACGCCATGGTGGCTTTTGTTGCTGCGGATGCTGGCGGTGGCGGCGGTGATCATCGGGCTGGCGGGGCCGGTCCTTAATCCACGCGACGATGGCGAGGCGCGCGCCGCCGGGCCGTTTCTCATCCTGCTCGATAACAGCTGGGCCAGTGCGCGCGACTGGACCGCACAAATCGCTGTGATCGACGGGCTTCTGGCCGAGGCCGGGCGCGCCGGGCGCCCTGCGGCGGTGATGCAGCTAAGTGATCCGCAAACACCGCTCTTTCAGGCCGCCGAAAGCTGGCGCAGCCGCCTGCCCGGACTTGCCCCGGCGCCGTGGTCGACCACGCCTGAGATGCTAAGCAAAGCCGCCGGGATGCTGGGCAATGCAGCGTTTGAGACCCGCTGGTTTTCTGACGGCTTGATGCACGAGGGCCGCGAGACGCTCCTCGCTGCGCTAGAGGCGCACGGCCCGGTGACCGCCCATGAAAGCCCGCGGTCGATCCTGGCGCTTAGGCCCGCAAAGCTGGTCGATGGCCTCATTGAACTGCAAGCGCTGCGCGCTCAGGCCGGACCGTCGCACGAGATCATCGTCAACGCCCATGGTCTTGACCCCGCAGGTGTGCCGCGTGTTCTGGCCAGTTTGCCAATGATCTTTGAAGACGGTGAGACAGAGGCGCAAGGCGCGCTGTCGCTGCCGCCCGAATTGCGCGCGCGGCTGACCCGGTTCGAGATCGCCGGGCAGGCCCATGCCGGTGCTGTCACGCTTGGCGATGACGGGCTCAAACGGCGCGAGGTGGCGATGATTGCCGGGCGTGATGACCGCGAAGGGCTAGAGCTGTTATCGCCGCTGCATTACCTTGAACAGGCGCTGATCCCCACCGCCGATCTGTTGAATGGCGCGCTTATGGATGTGTTGCCGGCCAATCCCGATGTGATCGTACTGGCCGATGTGGCGACGCTTTCGGGCGCCGAGCAGGCCGCGCTGCTTGATTGGACCACCGAAGGCGGGCTTTTGCTGCGCTTTGCCGGGCCGCGCCTTGCCGCCAGCGATGTGTCGCGCAACGAAGAGGCGCCGCTTATGCCGGTGCGTCTTCGGGCCGGGGGGCGCACGGTGGGCGGCGCGATGAGTTGGGGCGAGCCCAAGGCATTGGCCCCCTTTGCCGAGGGTACGCCGTTTTACGGCCTCTCCATTCCCGCCGATGTCACCGTCAGCGCGCAGGTCATGGCACAGCCCGACCCGGTACTGGCCGAGCGGGTGATCGCGCAACTGACCGATGGTACGCCGCTTGTTACGCGCAAGCGGATCGGCGCGGGGCAGGTTGTGCTGTTTCACGTCACAGCCAATGCCGAATGGTCAAGCCTGCCCCTTTCAGGTCTGTTCGTGCAGATGCTGGAACGGCTTGCGGTGTCTTCTGCTGTGGCCCCGCCCGATGCCGCAGAGCTGGCCAATACCACATGGCAGCCGGTCGCGGTGCTTGACGGGTTTGGCGCGCTCAAGGATGCGGGCACCCTGCCCGGTGTGGCGGGCGAGCGTATTCTCGCGGCCCCGCTTGGGCCCGACCTTGCCCCCGGCATTTATGACGGACCGGACCGACGGATTGCCCGAAATGTGGTTCAGGCCGACACAACGCTTGCCCCCATGACATGGCCCGCGCGCATCCCTGTCGAGGGGTTGGCCCGCGCGCCGGAACTGCCCTTGGGCGGTTGGCTTTTGGCGGCGGCGCTGATCTTGCTGATCGCCGATATCGCGGCCTCGCTTGCCCTGTCGGGGCGGCTTTGGCCGGTGCGCGCGGCGGCGAGTCTTTTGCTTGCCTTCGGGCTTGTGGGCGCGCCCCACGGGGCAAAAGCGCAAGACGACGCGCGGGCAATCCTTGCCACATCCGAGGTGGTGCTGGCGCATGTGATCACCGGCAACGCAGAGCTGGATGATGCCGCGCGCGCCGGTCTTGCAGGGCTGGGCCAGGTGCTGAATTTCCGCACGTCGATCGAGCCCGCAGCCCCAATTAGCGTTAATCTGGAAACCGACGATCTGGCGTTTTATCCGATTCTCTATTGGCCAATCACCCCGGATCAACCGACCCCCTCGGCCGAGGCCTATGTGAAGCTTAACGATTATCTGCGCAATGGCGGGCTAATCGTGTTTGACACCCGCGATGCCAATGTCGCGGGGTTTGGGGCCTCCTCGCCGAACGGTGCGCGGCTTCAACGGCTGGCGGCGCCGCTTGATATTCCGCCGCTCGAACAGGTGCCAGATGACCATGTTCTGACCCGCGCCTTTTACCTGTTGACCGATTTTCCGGGCCGTTACGGCGGCCGCCCGGTCTGGGTTGAGGCCGCGCCACCCGATGCCGAACGCGTCGAGGGGATGCCGTTTCGCAACCTTAATGACGGGGTGACGCCAGTGGTGATCGGCGGCAATGACTGGGCCTCGGCCTGGGCAGTCAATGATCGCGGTGATCCGCTTTTCCCGGTCGGGCGCGGCTATGCCGGTGAGCGGCAGCGCGAACTGGCCTATCGGTTTGGGGTGAACCTTGTGATGCATGTGCTGACCGGCAATTACAAATCCGATCAGGTGCATGTGCCTGCATTGCTGGATAGGTTGGGCCAATGACCGCAAGCCTGATCTTTGACCCGCTTTTGCCCCTGCTGCTTATCGCGGTGCTTGGTATCCTTCTGGCCGCCGGGCTTGCGCTTGCTATCTGGCGCGGGCTGTCGGGCTGGGCGTTTCGTGCGCTTGCCGGGCTGGTCATTCTCGGCGCGCTTATGGGTCCGGTTTATCAGCAAGAGGATCGCGCGCCGCTCTCGGATATCGTGATCATCGTCGAGGATGAAAGCGCCAGTCAGGGGTTGGCGGATCGCGCGGCACTGACCGCTTCGGCTGCGGAGACGCTGGCCGCGCGGCTAGAGGCGCGGGGCAACACCGAAGTGCGCCGCGTGCGCGTGCCCGATGCGCCCGATAATGGCGGCACCCAGATGATGACCGAACTGGCCCAGGCCATGGCAGAAGAGCCACAGGGCCGAATTGCCGGCGTGATCCTGCTATCGGATGGGCGATTGCATGACTTGGATCGCGCGCCGCCCCTGCCCGCACCAATGCACCTGCTCCATACCGGGCGCGAGGGCGATTGGGATCGCCGCCTGCGGATCGAAAATGCGCCCGCCTTTGCCATTCTTGGCGAAGAGGTGCGCATGACCCTGACCATCACCGATGAGGGTGACGGCCCGCCGGGCGTACAGACCGTGCCGCTTGATATCTCGGTGGACGGGGCCGAACCGCGCCGCTTTGAGGTTGCTCTTGGTGAGACGATTGATTTGCCCCTGACGCTTCCGCATGGCGGGCGTAATGTGTTGCAATTCACCACGCCCACCGCTGACGGCGAGCTGACCGATCGCAACAACACCGCCCTGGTTCAGATCAACGGCGTGCGGGATCGCCTGAGTGTGCTTTTGGTCTCGGGTCAGCCGCATCCCGGCACCCGGACATGGCGCAACCTTTTGAAATCTGACAGCTCGGTCGATCTTGTGCATTTCACCATCCTGCGCCCACCGGAAAAACAGGATGGCGTGCCGGTGCGGGAACTGTCGCTTATTGCCTTTCCAACGCGCGAGTTGTTTTTGGAAAAAGTCGATGATTTCGACCTGATCATTTTTGACCGCTACCGGCGGCGCGGCATCCTGCCCTCGATCTACCTTGAGAATATCCGCCAATATGTCGAAAATGGCGGCGCGGTGCTGTTTGCGGCGGGGCCGGATTTTGCCGGGGCGGAAAGCATCTATCGCGGACCTTTTGAACAGATCGTGCCCGCCCGCCCCACCGCGCGGGTGGTTGAAGAGGGCTATCGCCCCAAGGTGACCGATCTTGGCCGCCGCCATCCGGTGACCGCCGGGTTACAGGCCGAGGGCGCCGAGGCCGGCGATTGGGGCCGCTGGATGCGCCAGATCGAGGTAATACAGACCTCTGGCGATGTGGTGATGTCGGGCGCGGGCGAACGCCCTCTCCTGCTGCTGGATCGTGTCGGCGAGGGGCGCGTGGCGCTGCTGGCCTCTGATCACGCCTGGCTTTGGGGCCGTGGATTTGAAGGCGGCGGGCCGCAGCTAGAGCTGTTGCGGCGGTTGGCGCATTGGATGATGAAGGAACCCGAACTTGAGGAAGAGGCGCTTTGGGCCGAGGCCACAGGCCAGCAGATGCGCGTCATCCGCCGCTCGCTGAACGACACGGTTGGCGCGCTGAGCATCACCACCCCGTCGGGCGAGGTGATTGAACGCGAGATGACAGAGGTGTCGCCGGGGCGGTTCGAGCTTGTGTATGACGGGCCTGAGATCGGACTTTACCGCTTGGAAAACGACGACCAAAGCGCGGTGATCGGTCTTGGACCGGCGGCGCCTGTGGAATTTGAACAGACCATCGCCAGTGCCGAGGCCCTGCAATCGCTGATCAGCGCCACCAATGGCGGGGTGCGTGCGCTCGCGGATGGCGTGCCAGGTATCCGCGAGGTGCGCGCAGGCCGCCCCGCCGCCGGGCGCGGCTGGATCGGGATCACGCCACGCGGCGCCTATGAAACCCGCAGCGTTAGCCAGATGCCGCTTTTGCCGGCATGGCTTGTGCTGTTGCTTGTGTCGGGGTTGATCCTGTCGGGATGGCTACGCGAGGGGCGGCGTTAACCCGATTGCTCGCCAGCCCTGACAGGCTGTCTCGTTTATGGCTGGAATTGCACGCGCACGGCCTCGCCCGACCATCCATCAACCGAGCAATGCGCTTTCACGAAAATCTCGCGCGTGCCGTCGGGCAAGGTGACGTTGGTCAGCGAGCGGGTAAAGGGCTGTTCGTTGACATGCGGGTGATGCAGAATCCGATAGCCAAGGCGGTTGCCGTCTTTATCCAGCACCTCCCAGCCATCAACATAATGTTCCCAGCCGGTATCGGGGTGTTCCACCGTCACACCCACACGCCAGGACATGCCTGATTTCTCGACTTTGCCGTCAAGCACTTTGGGCTCGTTTGCCGAGACAGCAGAGGCCAGAAGACAGGCGGCGAGGGTAAGGGTGATCTGTTTCATGGTGCATACCATAGCGCATTCTCCTGTTAATGACACTCACGTCTGTGTGTGGGTTTCGCCGTTATCGGGCTGCATCAGAACGGCGCGCGATTGCGATGCGAATTCACGACGCAGCAACAGCAACACGGTCACAACTGTCGCCACCAAGAGCGCCTCTGACCCCAAAAGCCAGGCCGTTGTGGCCAGAGCAAAGTAAAGCGAGCGCAGGCCGCGATTGAACCCGCGCGCCGCCGTGATGTTAATCTCGCCAGCCTTGCGCGCGCGGCTGGCGGCGCGAGTGTCACTGGCATCGTTGGGCACGGCGGCCATCACCACGGCGCAATAGCCAAACAACCGATTCGACCAGACGAATTTCAAAAAGGCGTTGGCCAGAAACAGCAGGATGACCAAAATCTTGACCTCCCACACGACAATAGGTTCCTGCCCCGGCGTTAGATCGCCGGCAATACCGATCACACGGTCAAGATCGCCCAAAAGCGCCAGTGATCCACCAATCGCAATCAGGGTTGCCGAGGCAAAGAACGATGTGCCCTGTCGAAGCGTGCCCAGAATATGTGCGTCAAAAATGCGCGGGTCGCGGGTGATCATCTCGACCATCCATTCGCGCCGGTATTGCGCCATCAGTCCCGACACCGAAGGCCATTTTTTCGGTGCGTTATCAATCGCAAAGCCGGTAAGCACCCATGACCCGAACAGCAGCGCAAGCGCCGCCAGATCGAGGCTATTGAAATAGGCAAAAGGATCGGTCCATGACATGGTGGCACAGTACCGCCGGAAGGTTTAACTTGCCATAAGCAAAAATTGGTTATATTTTATTACCAATCACAGGGAGTGCGATCATGGAAATGCCAACCCCCAAGCCAGAAATTATTGCGCGTAAGGCAGAATTAATTGCCAGATTGCAAGAGGTTATGCCATCCAATGCGGTAATTTCCGATCCTTCGGAAACCCGCGTTTATGAATGTGACGCTTTGACGGCTTATAAGTGTGCGCCCCTGCTGGCCGTTCTGCCGTCAAGCACCAAGGAGGTCTCGGATGCGCTTCGGATCTGTCACGAGATGGGCGTGCCGGTTGTTCCGCGCGGCTCTGGCACCTCGCTTGCGGGCGGGGCATTGCCGACCGCCGATAGCGTTATTCTTGGGGTCGCGCGTCTGAATGACGTGCTCGAAACCGATTATGACAACCGCTTCATCAGGGTTCAGACCGGGCGCACCAATCTGAGTGTGACCGGCGCGGTCGAGGAAAACGGGTTTTTCTACGCGCCTGATCCGTCAAGCCAGCTTGCCTGTGCAATCGCCGGCAATATCGCGATGAATTCGGGCGGGGCGCATTGCCTGAAATACGGGGTGACGACCAACAACCTCATGGGTGTCACCATGGTTTTGATGGATGGCACCGTGACCGAAATCGGCGGCGCGTTCCTTGATGCCGAGGGGCTTGATCTGTTGGGCCTCATCTGTGGCTCTGAGGGGCAGCTTGGCGTTGTCACCGAGGCCACCCTGCGCATTCTGCACAAGCCCGAAGGCGCGCGGCCCGTGCTGATTGGCTTTGATTCCAACGAGGTGGCCGGCGCCTGTGTGTCCGACATCATCAAGGCGGGCGTTCTGCCGGTGGCGATCGAATTCATGGACCGCCCCTGCATCGAGGCGACCGAGGCCTTTGCCAAGGCAGGCTATCCGATGTGCGAGGCGCTGTTGATAGTCGAGGTCGAAGGCTCGGATGCCGAGATCGACGAACAACTGGCCCTGATCGAAGAGATCGCGCGCCGCCACAACCCTGTTGAGCTACGCCAAAGCCGCTCGGCCGAGGAAAGTGCCAAAATCTGGCTTGGTCGCAAATCGGCTTTTGGAGCGATGGGGCAGATCAACGATTACATGTGCCTTGATGGCACAATCCCGGTCAGTGAACTGCCGCATGTCCTTAAACGGATCGGCGAAATGAGCAAGGAATTCGGCCTTGATGTGGCTAATGTGTTTCACGCGGGCGATGGCAATATGCACCCGCTGATCCTGTTTGATGCCAACAAGCCCGGCGATCTTGAGCTTTGCGAAGATCTCGGCGCCGAGATCCTAAAGCTGTGCGTCGAGGTGGGCGGTTGCCTGACCGGCGAGCATGGCGTTGGCATCGAAAAGCGTGACCTTATGACCTATCAATATGCCCCCGCTGATCTTGAGGCGCAGATGGCGGTCAAGGATGTGTTCGACGCCAAGTGGCTTTTGAACCCGGCCAAGGTGTTCCCGCTTTTGTCCTCGGATTCACATCGCGACGTGGCCGCCTGAGTGGCGAAAGGATTTCCAACATGCTGACCCCAAAAACCGAAGACGATCTTGCCCGGATCGTCGCCGAGGCCGACGCACCGCTGCGTATTCAGGGCGGCGGCACGCGGCCCATCGGGACACCGACCAATGGCACGGTTCTTAGCACCAGCGGCCTATCGGGGATCGAGCTTTATGAGCCCGGATCGCTGACGCTGGTGGCCAAGGCCGGCACGCCCGTGGCCGAAATCGAGGCCGCATTGGACGCCGAAAGTCAGCGCCTTGCATTCGAGCCGATGGATCACCGGGGCCTGTTGGGCACCAAAGGCACGCCAACGATTGGCGGGGTGGCGGCGGCCAATGTCAGCGGTCCACGCCGTATTCAGGCCGGGGCGGCGCGTGATTTCATGCTTGGTGTGCGGTTTGTCGACGGGCGCGGGCAAATCATCAAGAACGGTGGCCGGGTGATGAAAAACGTCACCGGCTATGATCTGGTCAAGCTAATGGCCGGCAGTTACGGCACATTGGGCGTGCTGACCGAAGTGTCGCTTAAGGTGCTGCCAAAACCGCGCTTTGCCGCCACGTTGCGCATTGAGGGGCTCGCTGATGACGCCGCCGTTGCCGCCCTTGGCCGCGCGCTCGGTTCGCCCTATGAGGTGTCGGGCGCGGCGCATCTTCAGGGCGATGATAACAGTGCGCCGATCACGCTTTTGCGGTTGGAAGGGTTTGAAAACTCGGTCGCCTATCGCGCCGCAGAGCTTCAATCCATGCTTGCCGATCTGGGGCAGGTCAAAGTCGATGCAAGCCCTGCCGAGACCGACGCGACA
>CBDTZA010000014.1:0-13077 GCA_965364785.1 uncultured Roseovarius sp.
AGCTGCGCGATATGGAGATGGTGCAGTTTCACCCCACCGGCCTTTTGGCAGGCGATCACACCCGGATGACCGGCACCGTGCTCGAAGAAGGGTTGCGCGGCGCGGGCGGGCAGCTTTTGAATGGCGCGCAGAACCGCTTTATGTTCGAGTATGACCCAAAGGGCGAACGCGCCACCCGCGACGTGGTCAGCCGTGGCATCTATTCCGAGATGCGCAAGAACAACACCTCTGAGAATGGCGGCGTGTTTATCTCGATGGCCCATCTTGGCCCCGATAACGTGCGCGCCAAGTTTCCCGGCATGGTCAAACGCTGCGCCGATAGCGGCTTTGATCTGGCCGCCGGTCTGGTCGAGGTGGTGCCGACCGCGCATTACTTCATGGGCGGCGTGGTGGTTGATCCCGATACCCGCACCGCGCTTGAAGGGCTTTATGTGGCGGGTGAGGACGCGGGCGGCGCGCATGGCTCAAACCGCCTTGGCGGCAATGGCGTGGCCAATTCCACCGTTTACGGCGGTGTGGCGGGCGACACGATGGGCGCCGATATCCGCAAGATGGGCGCCCTGCGCGACCCCTGCCCCGCGACCTTGCAGGCCGAGATTGATCGCGCGATGCACCCCCTCACCCGCAGGCCGGATCTTGTCCAGCCGCTCCGCCACACCCTGCAAGAGGCAATGTGGGAAGATGCCGGCGTTTTGCGCACGGGGGCCGGCCTCACGCGTGCCCAGACCCGCGTGACCGATATATCGGATGCCCTGATGACTGTTGGCGTTTCCCCCGATAACCTTGCCTTTAACCTCACCTGGCATGACTGGCTGAATTTGCGCTCGCTTTGTGATATATCTCAAGCCATCGCTCTGGCCGGCCTCGCGCGTGAAAACTCTCGCGGCGCGCATTACCGCGAGGATTTCCCCGACGAGGGCGATCTTGACGCGTCCTATTTCACCGTCGTGACGCAGACGGGCGACGACCTGAACGTGCGCCGCGACCCCGTCGATTTCAGTATCGTTCGTCCCGGCGAGACCATCCTGCCCGACGGCGAACCCGAAACACTGGTAGCTGCACAATAGGAGCATAGTATGGGTTTGTTTTGGGGAATTTTAGGGCCTCTGGTCATTGCTGGGGCTACCGCTTGGTTGACCACACAAAGCCAGCTGCGCAAACTGCGCGAGGAACGAAAGTTCGATTACTCAGTCGAAGCGGCTATAATCCACCTGCTCGAAAGCCCGGATTACAAAAAGCGCTCGTTGAAAAAGATAAAACGCCATCTGCGCGGTTTTCCCGACGACGATACCCTGCGACAGGCACTTGTGCGCGCCGGTGCCTTGGCCTTCGGTGGCGAGGGCGATGACGAAATGTGGGGACTTTTGTCCCGGAACCGGGAGGACGTTAAATGATATCCATCGACCTCATTCAGAAAACCGCCGAAACCCTTATGGACAAGGCCGCGATCGAGATTCCCGACGATTACCTCTCGGGTCTCAAAGCCGCCGCCGCGACCGAGGATGGCGATTTGTCGTCTTTCGTCCTGCAGGCGATGCTTGAAAACTATCAGGCCGCCAAGGAAGACCGCCGCGCCATGTGCGGCGATACCGGCACCCCGCGCTGGTACGTCAAGATGGGCAACGAGACCCAGGTCGAAGGCGGCCCCATCGCGCTTGAGGCCGCGCTGCGCCGCGCCACCGCCAACGCCACCAACGGCGTGCCTTTGCGGCCCAACCGGGTGCATCCGCTCTGGCGCACCGACCACAACAACAACGTCGGCATCGGCGCCCCCGAAATCGAATATGGCTATGAGCCGGGCGGCGAATGGATCGACCTGATCACGGTGCATAAGGGTGGCCTCTTTGGCACCGATTACCGCATGCTGTTCCCAAGCGACGGCATTCAGGGCATCAAACGCTTTTACCTCGATAGCCTTGTCGCCTTTGGCAAACGCGGCCTTGCCTGTCAGCCGGCGATCATCGGCATCGGCCTTGGCGGGTGCAAGGATACCTGCATGGTGCTTGGCAAACGCGCCGCCTGCCTTCGGGTGGTGGGGGACCGCAACCCCGACCCCAAGATCGCCGCGCTCGAGGATGAGTTCAAAGAGCTGGGCAATTCCATCGGCATGGGCGCCATGGGCTTTGTCGGCAAGAACATGGTGATCGATTGCAATATCGAGGTCGGCTATTGCCACACCGGCGGCATGCAGATGTCGGTGCATGCCTTTTGCCTCTCGTCGCGCCGCGCCGTCGCGCGTGTCCATAGTGACGGTCGCGTCCAATACCGCACCGACCCAGATTGGTTCACCCCCTATCAGCGCCGCGAAACCGTCGAGTGGACCAGCCCCCAACAGGACGCCGCAGAATGAAACCGCGTGAAATCCGCCTGAGCACCACCCCCACCCCAGAGGCCATTGCAGAGCTGCGCCTTGGCGATATCGTCTATCTTGACGGGCTGCTGTATACGGCGCGCGAAGGCGTCTACATGCGCGCGCTTGAGCAAAAGGCGAATATCCCGATGGAATTGCCAAGCCAAAGCGCGGCCAATTTCCATTGCTCACCCGCCGCTGCCATTCGCGAAGATGGCAGCTTTGACATGGGGGCTGTGACGGCCACCGCCTCGTTCCGCTTTGCCAAATGGCTGCCGGAATGGATTGCCAAGACCGGCGCGAAACTGATCATCGGCAAGGGTGGCATGTCGTCAAAAGACTACAAGGAATATTTCGTACCCAATGGCGCGATTTACCTCTCGACCGTGGGTTATGGCACTGGCGCTTTGCTGGGCCGGGGCATCGAAAAGGTCGAGGCCGTGCATTGGAATGACGAACTTGGCCTTGCCCAGGCGATGTGGGTGATCCGTTGCAAGCGCATGGGGCCGTTCATTGTCGCCTCCGACATGGACGGCAACTGTCTTTTTGAACGTGAAAACGCCAAGATCGTGAAAAATCTGGATCGGGTTTACGAGGGCACCCGCCCGGCCGTGCTCAAACGCTATGGCGAAACCGATGATCGCTCGGACGAGGTGATTGGCTAAAGCAGCTCGCGCAAGAGCAAGACCGCGCCCGACACAAAGGTCATCACGATCAAGAGTCGGCGAAACACCGCATCGGGCAGGCGCCGGAAAATCGCGATCCCGGTTTGCGCGGCGACCACCGCCACCGGCACCGCAAGCGCCAGATAGATCAGCGTCTCGGGCGTATAGGCCCCTTTGAGCGCCAAAAGTACCGCTGTCAGCCCCAGGACCACAAAGTTGAACGGCTGCAACACCGCGCGGGTCTCGGCCTTGGGCCAGGGCCGCAGCGCACACCACATCATCGGCAACGCCCCCGATAGCGACGCCGCCCCGCCCAGAACACCGCCCAAAAAGCCGACCACCATATCAAGATAGGGCGTCGGGCGCTCGAATTTCGGCAGAACGCTGCGCAGGCTGAAATACCCGCCATAGAGCAAAAGAAAGGCGGCAATCACCAGCTTGAGCGTGCCCGCATCCAGCACCGACAAGGTCAGCACGCCCAAGGGGATGCCCACCAGCGACGGCACCATGAACCTCGCCAACCGCCGCTTGTTCTGACCAATCGCGTGGCGCACGACCCAGAGCCCCTGCATCCCGCTGATCACCGAGATCATCACCACGACCGCCACCGCCTGCACCGGCGGCATTACCGTCAGGAAAAAGCCAAGCGCGAAAAGTGCCGTGCCAAACCCCGCAAGACCATTGATAAGCCCCCCAGCGGCCGCCCCGGCGGCAACATAGAAAATCACATCCGGGGTCACGCCTTGCTCTCCTGCTTTTGGAGTGTCTGTTTGAAGACGCCGATCTTCACCGCCTCAAGCAGTGCCTTGTGAATCTCTTCGATCACCGGAAGACGCGGGTTGTCGCGCCGATAGGCCAGCGTCAACCGCCGCACCGGCGCGCCCTCTGGCAAGGGCAGGCGTTTAAGCGGCAGCGGGTTGAAATCCCGCACACAGCGCGCGGGCACAATCGACACGCCAAGCCCGGCCAGAACCATGCTTGAAATCGCCTCAAGCCCTTCAAGCTCCATCGTCGCCGACACCCGGATACCGTTTTCCTGCAACCAGGTGTCAATCAGATTGCCAACGACCGCATCGCGGCTAAAGCGAATGAACGGATAGGTGGCGAGCAGTTCCAGCGGGTCATCGCTCGCCATATCCTGCGCCGCAATAAGCTGCATCGGTTCAAGCGCGATATCGGTATAATCCATATCCGGCGGCAACGGCCTATGCCGCGACAGGATTGCCGCATCCACCGCGCCACGATCCACCTGCGCAATCAATTGGGTGGTCAGACCGGGGAAAATCCGCACATGCAAATCCGGGTAGCTGTCCTTGAGATGACGCACCGCCAAGGGCGTCAGCCCGGTCAGCGTCATCGGCACCGCGCCCAACAGGATTTCCCCCTGAAACCCCGCATCGCCCAGAACCGAGGGCACAATCGTGTCATAGGCGCGCACGATTTCCCTGGCCTTGGCCACAAGCGCGCGCCCTACCGGCGTAAGTTGCGGCGTGCGGCGCGAGCGATCAAACAGCGTCACCTGCCATTCCTCTTCAAGCATGCGCATCTGCTGGCTGACGGCGGCATGGGTGACAAACACCGAATCCGCCGCTGCACTAAAGGTGCTGTGCTCTTCGACCGCAATCAGCGTTCGCAATCGCCGGATTGACATGACGCCCCTTTATCGTAAGATTTTCTGACAGTAGCTGTAACGCAATATTGCTTATCTTAAGGTTCTCTTAACGATACTACTGATCACGACGGCGTTGCAATCAGCCATTGATAAGGCCGCATAAAAAGACAGTGGAGGAGGAAAAACATGACTTTCAACAAGCTGGGCGCGGCCTGCGCCCTTGGTCTTGGCCTTTTGGCGACAACCGCCATGGCCGAGTATCCCGAGCGCCCCATCAACATGATCATCCCCTATGGCGCGGGCGGGGCCACTGACATTTCTGCCCGCACCATCGCCGAGCCGCTTGGCACGGCTGTGGGCAAACCGCTTGTGATGTCCAACATCACCGGCGCCGGCGGGGCCATTGGCTCGGTCGCTGTGCAAAACGCCAAGCCGGACGGCTATACCATGCTGTTCGCGCGGGTCGGCTCGCATTCCGTGAACCCGGCGATGAAGGCCACTCTGCCTTATACGCTGGATGATTTCCGCTTTGTGACGGTCTATGAGATCAACCCCGTCGCCTGCGCTGTGCGCCCGGATTCCGGCATCAATTCGATGGAAGACCTGATCGCCAAAACCGAATCCGACGGCACCAGCTATAGTTCATCTGGCGTCGGCTCGCTTCTGCATCTCGCGGCGGTTTATGTCCTGTCGGAATATGGTGTCGAGAACCCGCTCGATAAGGCGACCCATATCCCGCAGAAAGGCGGCGGAGAGGCGGCTACGGCGGTTCTCAATGGCACGGCCACTTTCCTGTGCACCAACACTTCGGCACTGGCGAGCTTTGTCGCCAACGGCCAGCTTAAGCCGATCCTCGTCACTACCGCCGAAGCCGTCCCCGGCTTTGACGCCCCCAACGCCACCGATGTGGGCAAACCCGGCCTGACCCAGCTTGTTGGCTGGACCGGCATCGCCGGCCCCAAGGACCTGCCCGATGATGTGGCGGCAAAATGGGGGGAATGGATGGCTGCCGCCGCTGGCGATCAGACCTTCGTCGATCAGATGACGTCGCGTGGCTCGGTGATCAACGTCATGAGTCCCGAAGACGCCAACGCCTTCATTCAAAACCAATACAAAACCTTCCGCGCCCTTGTCGATAAACTGGGCATGCGGGTCGAAGGCTGATACCACATTAAAACTTGTGCCGGGCGCCGTCATGCGCGCCCGGCCACCAACAAGATCAAACTGATCGGGGAGGATCGGGGTGAGCATTCGCACAATACAGGTGCACCTGGGCATCGGGGCCTGCCTCGTCGCTCTTTTCCTGATCCTTTACGGCATTCCAAACTGGGTGTCCTCACCCAGCAATGTGCGCAAGATCATCCTGTCACCGCTGTTCTGGCCCTATACCATTGCCGGGTTGACCGGGTTGGTGGGGCTTGGTCTTTTGGTGTTCGGGCGTGGCGATGCGCAGGATGACACCCCGGTCAACAAACCCATTGAAGACCCCCGCGTCGGCATGGCCCGGCTGGCGGCGATGGCAGTGCTGATGATGGTTACCTTCTGGTCGCTGCCCCGGATCGGCATGGTCTGGGCCTCGATGGGGGCCTTTGTCGCGCTCGCCTTTCTGGTCAAGACGCGTCACCCCAAAATCGCCCTCACCTGCGCGGTACTTGTGCCGCTGGTGCTTTATGCGTTCTTTGCGCATGTCGCCAGCATCGCCATCCCGCAAGGCAATTATGTGAGACTGCCATGAGCCTCTATGACAGCATCATGGCAGGCTTTGCGCTTGTCGGTAATTTCAATGCCTTCCTGTCGCTGGCCATCGGCATCGTCATTGGCGTGGTCGGTGGGGCCATTCCGGGCATTTCGGCGACAATGGCGGTGGCGCTTGCCCTGCCCTTTACCTTTCCGATGCAGCCGATCAACGGCATCCTGTTGCTGCTTGGCGTCTATAAGGGCGGTATTTTTGGCGGCTCTATTCCGGCCATCCTGATCAAGACACCGGGCACGCCGGCCTCGTCCGCGACCATTCTTGACGGTCACCCGATGGCCGAACGCGGCGAAGCGGGGCGCGCGCTCGGCATGGCGCTTTGGGCCTCTTGCACGGCGGACCTGATCTCGAATCTGTCGCTTATTCTCTTTGCCGGCTGGCTGGCCTCTTTCGCGCTGAACTTTGGCCCGCCAGAGTTTTTTGCGCTGATGCTGTTTTCGCTCACCATCATCGCAGGCGTGTCGGGCGACAGCCTGTTGCGCGGCGCCTTGTCGGCGCTTTTGGGGCTGTTGCTGGCCACGATCGGGCTTGATCTGGTCTATGGCACCAACCGCTTTACCTTTGGCGATCCAAGCCTGATGGGCGGGCTGAATTTTATCGCGGTGCTGATCGGGCTTTTTGCCATCCCCGAGGTGATCAACATGGTCTGGCACCCCACCGGCCATATCGGCAAGGTTCAGTCTTTGGGAAGCAAATGGGTTACCTTCGCCGATTACAAACGCTGTTTCCGCTCCATCGTCAGAGGCAGCTTTATCGGCGTCTTTCTTGGCTCTATCCCCGGCATCGGCGCGGCCCCGGCGGCCTTCCTGTCCTATTCCGAGGCGCGGCGCAAATCGCCCAACAAGGCCAATTTCGGCAAAGGCGAGATCGAAGGCGTCGCCGCCTCCGAGGCGGGCAATAACGGTGTCGCAGGCGCCACTCTTATCCCGCTTCTGGCGCTTGGCGTGCCCGGCGATGTGATCACCGCGATCATTATCGGTGCCTTCATGGTGCATGGGTTGCAACCGGGGCCAATGATGTTCGTGATGAACGTCGATATCATCTATGGCCTGTTTATCGGGCTGATCTTCAGCTCTGGCTTGCTATTCATCGTCGGTTCCGTGGCCATTCGCGGCTTTCGCCCGGTCGCCGATATCCCCAAACGTATCCTGATGCCCTGCGTTTTGGTGCTTTGCATTTACGGGGTGTTTGCGGTGAACAATAACATTTTTGATGTGGGCGTGATGTTTGTCATGGGCTGGGTCGGTTTTGTCATGAGCCGCTATCACATCCCCGCCGCACCTTTCCTGATTGCCTTTATCCTTGGCCCCCTGCTCGAGGATAATTTCCGTCAGGCGATGCTGATGTCTGGCGGTAGCCCCGAGATCCTGTTGCGCGGTCCGATCACCTGGTTTTTCTGGTCACTCACCGTGATCACCGTGATCGCGATCAGCCGTGGCACTCTCAACAAGGCGCGCGAGACGGGTTAGGCCTCGGCTCAGGCCTCGATGCTCCATATCCGCCTGTGCCTGCTCCCAGAGCAAAATCTTACCAAGGCCGAAGATGATAGCCAATATGAACGCGACAGGGCGGCCCCTATGGCGGTCTATGGCGGGGGATTTCCCTCTATGGATGAGGCCGTTCAAAGGTTGTTTGGATCGGGGTCCAAAGCCAAGCGACCCAAGATTCGATCCTTTGCTTTAGTGCATGAGGAATTGGGCGACATGCTGAGCTTTGCCAACCATCTGAACGAACGCCACTGCCTGCGGCTGGCAGCGGCGCTAAGGGCGGGGTTGGCCCGGACCCAAGCCGTGGCGGGCGGCCTAAGGTGGCCCGCAAGGTCACCACGGGCAAATTGATTCCGCTGGCGAATGGGGTGTCGATTGAACGGGTCGAGCACGCCTTGCAGGGTCAGCCTTTTTTAATTCCCAAGGTGAGAAAACCGCTGGTGCAGGTCGCTATGAGAGAGACTGTTTTGCCCAAAGGACAGATTTTGTTAAAGGGCAGGTCGATATCCCCGCCGATTTTGCTGATGTGGCCGTAGATAAGATAAAACCGCTGTCTGAGGGTGAAACAGACACTGATTATGGGGCGAAGGGGTGAATCTTTTGCTCGGCACTCATTTGCTGCTATGGGCGGCGGCAAATGACACCCTGATGTCACGCAAGGCAGATCAGATGATCAAGGATGCGCAGAACAGGTTATGGTTCAGCGTTGCCAGCCTTTGGGAAATCAGCATCAAGCGGGGTCTTGATCGTCCCGATCTTGGCGCCGATGCCGGGCAGATGCACGCCGGGCTTTTGGCCAATGGGTACAAGGAGCTTGCGATTGACCGCATGTTGATCGCGCAGGCGGCGACAGAGGGGATGACCCTTGTCACGGCGGATCGGAAGGTGGCGCAATATCCCGGACCGATCGAATTGGTCTGGGGGTTGATCTTAGGGGTAAAATGGCGGCAGCCTTGGAAATGCGCAAAATAGGCAAACTATACGCATCAAAATTCGCAGCTGGTTGATGGCATTCAACTTTAATCGACAAGAGCAAATAAAATGCAAGAGCGCCGGAGGCTCCCGCTGAGCATCTTTAGGGACTAAGTTGGCCGCGAGGGATGCGGAGCGAGCCAGGATCGCCTTAACCAGCCGGTGTGTTGCCCGCACCGATATCCCAAAACAGACCCGCCATCAGGCGAAGGGCATCTCGGCAGACCGGCTTGAGAACATGCTCGTCGGGCGCATGCTGCGAGCAGCCGCGATAGGAATGTGGCACCCAGACTGTGGGCAGGCCAAGAATATCGGTAAAGCAGTCATTGGGCAGGGATCCCGCCAGATTGGGCAGAATATGCGGTGCCTGTCCTGAGGTGCGCCTCAAAGAGCTGGCGACGAATTTGACCCAAGGATGATCGGGATCAAGCCGTGTGGCACGGAAAAAGCCCCGGTCGTGGGCCTCGATCCGGACCTTGCCAAAGCCGTGTGCGTCGAGGTGTCGGCGCAGGGCGGGCAGGATGTCTTCGGGCGTGGTGCCGACCACATAACGCAGCTGACAGGTGGCGCGGGCATGGGCGGAAATTGCATTGACCGGTGCCTCTGGCACGCCGCTTTTCATCGCGAGGATGGCAAAGCTGTTCCAGCCATAGGCGCGCTCGACCGGGGTGAGGGATTCTTCGCCCCAATCAGGGTCGACGGCGGGGCCATCACCGCCCTCGATCGGCAAGCCGTGAAGGGCGGCGCGCACATCGTCGGTCAGGCTATCGGGGCGCCATTCGGGGATGTTGATCTGGCCACGGGCACCGGTGATGGTCGAGAGCGCCTGTGCCAGGATCATCGCCGGATCGGCAAGCAGGCCGCCCCAGTTGCCCGAATGATGCGCGCCCTCGCGAAGATCGACGATGAGGTCAAAAGTGACCCCGCCGCGAGAGCCCATGAACATGGTCGGGGTTTCCGGTTGAAGGCGAGGGCCGTCAGAGGCAATGAGCACATCGGCGGAAAGTTTGTCTTTATGCGCGGCGAAAAATTCCGCGAGGCCCGGTGAGCCGGTTTCCTCGCCGGTTTCCATCACAATCCGGCAGTTGAAGCCAAGCGCGCCACGGGTTTGCAGGACCGCGTCGAGGGCGGCGATATTGATCAGGTGCTGGCCCTTGTTGTCAGCGGTGCCCCGGCCATAGAGACGGTCGCCCTCTTCAACAATTTTGAAAGGATGCAACCCGTCGCGCCATTGATCGGTCTGGGCACGGATCACGTCGCCATGTCCATAGCTTAGCACGGTGGGCAGGCCATCGCCCTCATGCCGTTCGGCAATCAGGAAGGGGCCGGCATTGGCGACGGGGTTGGGATAGGTCTGGCAGGTAAAGCCCATGGCCGTGAGCCGGGGCAGCATGGCCTGATCAAGGTAACGGATGAGTTCGGGCGCCTGGTCTGGGTTCTGGCTTTCGGTCTCATAGCTGACCAGATCGGCAAGCTCGGTTTGAAAGCGGCCATTGTCGAAATAGGCCGAAATAGTGTCTATCACTGCGTCGCGTGTCATCGGGTCACCTGTCGGGTTTTTCTGAAATTGCATCGCCCCAGGGCGACATGATCTCGGTACAGCCAGAGTTGACTTTGCCGTTGCGCATCACGCCGGCGGGGCAGGCGAAGGCATAGGGGAAGGGGCTGCGCCTTGTGGTGTGGACGGGATGATCGGCGCGCAGGCGCCCGATCACATCGGGTAGCAGGGTTTCGTCGACCACGATGGTGTCGCCACCCGAAACATCAATGCGCGGATGGTGGAAGGTGGATGAAATATCCATGTCGAAATCTGCCACAAAAGACGCCATTTGGGCCATGGCAGAGACGATTTTGCGCCCACCCGAGGCGCCGAAGGCAAAGCGGGTTTCGCCGGTCTCGCCAAGGATCGGGCAGACGTTCATCAGGCAGGCCTTGTCGGGGCCAAGCGAGTTGGGGCCGCCCTGCACCGGGTCGAACCACATGATGCCGTTGTTCATCAGGAACCCGGTCGAGGGTGAAACAACGCGCGCGCCGAAGATCGACAGAAGGGTCTGGGTTTGTGACACCATGTTGCCCGAACGATCGACAACCGAGAAATGCGTGGTGCAGCCGGGGGCCTTTTCGGTCTCGCCGGTGTCGCCCATCGCGCCAAGCCGGGCGGCATAGGCGGATTTGAGGCCATCGGCATAGGCGGCAAACGCCTCGGGGCAGGGCGTGTTGCCCATGTCGCGGGTTTCCATAAGGGCGAGGGCCTGCTGAAAGGTCGGCCCGGCGGTCAGGCCGGGGGGCACGTGAAAGCGGGTTTTGCGATAATCAAAGCTAAGCGCGTCACCCATCTGGGCGCGGTAGGTATGCAGGTCTTCGACCGATAGACAGCCGCCCTTGGCTTGAATATCGCCAGCCATGGCCACGCCAAGATCGCCGTCATAGAGCGTGCGCGCACCGTGGCGGGCAATCTGGTCAAGGCTGTCGGCCATGCGGCTCTGATCCAGCCTTTTTTCGGCGAGGGCGGTCCAGCCGCTGATCGTGGGCCATTGCCCGTCCTCAAGAAACAGCGCCGCCGCGTCCGGGTCTTTGGCAAGCTCGCGGGTGGTCGAGGCGATGATAAGGGCGGCGTACCAATCGACCAACAGCCCCTGTTTCGCAAACTCAATCGCGGGCGAGAGAAGGTCGGCCCATGGCAGGCGGCCAAAGCGGTCGTGCATCTGTCCCATGCCATCGACAAGGCCGGGCACAGCGACGGCGGTGGCGCCCTGAACGTTGCGATCATCGACCACCTGTTCCCAGGGAAAGAGATCCCCGGCGATGCCCTTGCCCGAGAGCGGATAATTGGCCGGATCAAGCGAGGCGGGCGCGCGCATGCCGTAATTGAGGGCCTGTGCGGTGCCGGTATCGGCGCGCCAGAGCATGAGGGCGCCACCACCCGCCGGGCCGCTCATCCAGGGCTCTAACACGCCGATGGCAAAGGACACGGCGACGGCGGCATCAACCGCATCGCCGCCTGCGGCCAAGACATCGGCCCCAGCCTGAGCGGCAAGGCGATGTTGGGCGGCGACGATGCCGAATTCGGTTTCAACGACGCTCTTGCGTGTGACCATGTTGCGCGACAGGTTTTCGGACATTGTCAGCTCTCCTTCGGCGAATACATCGGGCCATTTGGGTCGTGCAGGTGACATTCGACATGACCAAACGGCGTGGGAAGCGCCCGCGGGGCGGTGGTTTTGCAGAACTCTGTTGCCATCGGGCAGCGCGGATGGAAATGACAGCCCGAGGGCGGATCAATCGGGTTGGGATAGGCCATGCCAAGTTGCGTGTCGGGCACGCCAAGGCCCGGCTCTGGCGTGAGGACGGATTTCAAAAGCGCCTGCGTATAAGGGTGGCGGGCATGATCGAACAAGCCGCCAACCTCGGCCTCTTCGACGATGCGGCCAAGATACATCACCGCGACGCGGGTCGCGAGATGTTCGACCACCGCCAGATCGTGGCTGATGAAAAGATAGGTCAGGCCAAATTCGCGTCGCAGATCGCTCAGAAGGTTGAGAATCTGGCTTTGAACCGAGACATCAAGCGCCGAGGTGGGCTCGTCGCAAATCACGATTTCGGGCTTCATGATCAGGGCGCGGGCTATGGCCACGCGCTGGCGCTGACCGCCCGACATCTGGCTTGGAAAGGTGTTCATCACGCGGGCTGGCAGGCCGACGATATCGAGGATCTTGCGCACCTCTTTATCCCAACTGGCCGCGTCGCCAATGCGATGCACGCGCAGTGGCAGCGATACGATGTCAAAGATGCTTTTGCGCGGGTTCAGAGACGAATACGGGTCCTGAAAGATCGGTTGAATCCGGCGCGCCAGGGTCATGCGATCCTGTGCGCCGATTTCCTGACCATCGACCAGAACCTGACCGCTTGTCGGACTTTCCAGACCAAGAAGAATCTTGGCGAGGGTGGATTTGCCGCAACCGGATTCGCCGACAAGGCCAAGCACCTCGCCGCGCGGCAACGAGAGCGACACATCGTTGACCGCCGTCAGCGGGCGCGCCTTGCCAAACAGGCCCTGTTTCACGCGGTAGGTCTTGGTCACGCCGCGCAGTTCCAGAATCGGGGCGGCGGTATTGGCTTGCGGTGCCTTGGCGGGGGCGGTGGTCATGTGGTGGCCTCCTCTGCGTGGCGTTTGCCGTCGGCGTGGATGCAGCGAAAGGCGTGCCCATCGGTCGTATGGCGCGGGATATCGCCGCGAC
>CBDTZA010000015.1:0-12634 GCA_965364785.1 uncultured Roseovarius sp.
CTGCATCTTCAGGGCGAACTCGGTCAGATTGACCCCCGCCCGTCATTCGCCGCTTTGCAGCAATTGCCGCACTGGACCTGTCGAAATCGAATCACCACCTCCCTGTTGCGGGTCCTCGCACAGAGTTGGCGAGATTCGAATTGCTGTTTACGACCGGATCGAATCGTGCCTACTCTTGCGCCGCAGCGACGCAGTAAACGCTTTTCTTCACATCGCGAAAACATCGGGGTTAAAATGCCTAAGCAATTGATTTTGTGTGACTGTTCCGGCACGCAGACGCTGGACCGTGACGCTCTTGCACAGGTGAGCGGTCTGACCTGTTCGCGGGTGCATTCCGCGCTCTGCACCGATGAAATCGGACAGGCCGCCAAGGCAATCGAGGCCGGCGAGGCAATTATTTGTTGCCGTCAGGAACAGCGCATTTTCGAAGAGCTGGCCGCCGATATCGGCGCCTCTGAGCCCGCCTTTACCGACCTGCGTGACCGCGCCGGTTGGAGCGATGACAGCGCCTCCAAACTACCCAAAATGGCCGCCCTTCTGGCCGAGGCCAGCCTGCCTGCCCCGCGTGAAAAGACCCTTGATATCATTTCAGAGGGGCTTTGCCTGATCATTGGCGCCTCGGATGTGGTGCTGCCTGCGGCGGAAAAACTGGCACCTATTCTTGGCGTGACGGTGTTGTTGACCGATGATTGCGCCCCGCCAGAGGTGCGTGATTTTGATGCGATCCGGGGCCGCGTGGCCCATGCCAAAGGCGCGCTTGGCCAGTTCAACCTTACGATAGACGCCCTGCAACAGGTCAATCCGGCGGGCCGTGGCGCGCTTGGCTGGAGCACGCCGCGCGACGGGGGTCAGACCGCCTGTGACGTCATTCTTGACCTGACAGGCGCCACTCCGATGTTCCCCGCACCGCAAAAGCGCGAGGGCTATCTGCGCGCCGATCCCGGCAGCCTGCATGCTGTGTCAGATGCAGTTTTCGAGGCCGCGCAAATGATCGGCACCTTCGAGAAACCGCTTTACGTCGCACTTGAGCCGCTGATTTGCGCCCATAGCCGTGCCGAACAGACCGGGTGCAGCAAATGCCTTGATATCTGCCCCACCGGCGCAATCATTCCCGACGGCGAACATGTCAGCATCGACCCGATGATCTGTGCCGGTTGCGGTGCCTGTGCGGCGCGCTGTCCGTCCGGCGCGATCACCTATGATGCGCCCTCGCCCGACATCACGTTTCGCCGCATTCAGACGCTGGCCTCGGCCTATCGCAAGGCGGGCGGCGGCGCGGCGCGCCTGTTGGTCTGTGACCACGATCACGGCGGCCAGATGATAAGCCTCGCGGCGCGTCATGGGCGCGGCCTTCCGGCCGATGTGATCCCGCTTGAGGTCGAGGCGCTATCTGGCTTTGGCCATGCCGAAATACTGGCGGCTCTGGCCTCTGGCTTTGCCGAGGTTGCAATCCTTGTGTCGCCGCGCACCGAACGCGACGCGCTGGACCTTGAAATTCCACTTGCGCAGGCGATGGCGGGCGCGGGTCGGGTGACCTTGCTGGACCTCAGCGATCCGGATGCGCTGTGCGACGCGCTTTACGGCGCGACGGATATCCCCGCCCCCTGCGCCGATCCGATCCTGCCGATGGGCAGCCGCCGTCAGGTGGCGCGCCTGGCCGCCAAGACCCTGACCCCCAATGATGCGGTTCTGCCCCTGCCCGAGGCCGCCCCTTATGGCGCGGTTCTGGTCAATACCGATAGCTGCACCTTGTGCCTGAGCTGTGTGTCGCTCTGCCCGTCGGGCGCGTTGCTCGACAATCCCGATATGCCGCAACTGCGCTTTCAGGAAGATGCCTGTCTGCAATGCGGGATCTGCGCCACGATCTGTCCCGAACAGGCGATCACGCTCAAGCCGCAGATGAACCTTGCCGACTCTGCGCTCACCCAAGTCGTCCTGAACGAGGAAGAGCCGTTTGCCTGTATCGAATGCGGTGCGCTGTTCGGCGTGAAATCGACCGTGGAAAAGGTGGTCGAAAAGCTGGCTGGCAAACATTCGATGTTCGCCACTTCGGACACCGCCAAGATGATCCAGATGTGCGAGGGGTGCCGGATAAACGCCCAGTATCATTCAACAAACAACCCCTTTGCCGGGGCAGAGCGCCCGCGCGTGCGCACCACAGAGGATTACCTCAGAAAGCGCAAGGATCACTGATGCTGGATCGGTGCGCCAAGGTCAGCGGGGGCAACCCCCGAGACATAGGCCATGATGGCCTCAAGATCATCAAGCGTGATCTCGACCGGCACGATTGGCGGCGGGCGATTGACTGCGAAAGGTTCGGTTATCTTGGCAATCTGGGTAAAGGCAGGGTGCGGATTAAGCACATAGAAGGTCTGAAACCGGGGGGCCCAGTCGGGCAGCGTGCGCAGCACCGCAAAAGACGGGGTCGAGCCGATGGCCTTCATCCGGTTTTCTTGCGATACCACATGGCAGCGCCCGCAATGGAGCAGCGACAGAACCTTGCCCGCCACGGCATTGCCCTCGAACACAAGCGCGACTGCGGCCACGTCCTCTGCCTCGGGCAGGGAAAAGGGCACGCGTCCGGCGATCTCATAGCTGGTCAATGTGCGCTGTCCGATCTCGGAGGTCAGCCAATCAGCAAAGCGCGCCGCCCCGGCATGGTCGCCGCGCAGGCGCATCCGCCATGTCGCGCCCTCACCGATAAAGACTGCGCGCCCCTCGGCGTTACCAAGCGCCATTTCGGCCTCGGGGTCCTCGGTCACGATCTCAATCCGCACGCCGGTTTTCAGCGAAAAGCGCGGTCGCAGATAATCCAGCAACCCGCTGGCGATCAGGGCCTCGGGCGCGCTCAGGCGAAACAGGCGCTCGTCGGCTGTCGCGCTGATGGGCAACAGCACCGTCAGACAAAATACAATCATCCGCAGCACGCGTTTGGGGCTCGGGTTCCATCCTTGCATGGCCCACGTTAGAAACAGCCGCATGTCTGCGTCAACCATCTTGAACACGAAAGGAAAGACACATGAGCGAAGATTTCAACATGTCGATGCGCAAATTCCTCAAGCAGGTCGGCGTGACCTCGCAACAGGCCATCGAAGAGGGGATGCGTCAGGCGGGCGACACCTCGGGGCGCGACTTCAGTGCCAAAGTGGTTCTGACCGTCGAGGGTCTCGATATCGAACATGTGGTGACTGGCACAATCAAGGGGCAAGACTGACGTGGCCATTACCCGCGACGGCGTTCTGAACGCATTGAAACAAATCACCGATCCGGTCAGCGGCTCTGATATCGTTTCGGCCGGGGTCACCCGCGGGCTGAATGTCGAGGGCGCGACGGTGCGCTTTGTGCTTGAAATCGACCCCGCCAAGGCCGACGCCTATGGCCCGGTGCGCGACGCCGCCGAGGCCGCGGTGCGCGCCCTTGACGGGGTGCAGGAGGTGTCGGTTGTCCTGACCGGGCATTCCGCCAAGGCGCCGCCCGACCTCAAAGCAGGCCGCAAGGCAGAGCCGAAAGGCCCCGAAAAAGTGCCCGGCGTCAATCACCTGATCGCCATTGCCAGCGGCAAGGGCGGTGTCGGCAAATCCACCGTAGCCGCCAATCTGGCCTGTGCCTTGGCGGCCGAGGGCCGTCGCGTTGGCCTGCTCGATGCCGATGTGTACGGGCCAAGCCAGCCGCGCATGCTTGGGATCTCGGGGCGCCCCGCAAGCCCGGATGGCAAGACCATCCTGCCGATGCGCAATCACGGCGTTACCATGATGTCGATGGGCCTGATGACCAATGAAGGTCAGGCCGTCGTGTGGCGTGGTCCGATGCTGATGGGCGCGCTGCAACAGATGCTGATGCAGGTCCAGTGGGGCGCTTTGGATGTGCTTTTGGTCGATCTGCCGCCGGGCACCGGTGATGTGCAGATGACCCTGGCGCAAAAGGCTCAGGTGGATGGCGCGATTATCGTCTCGACGCCGCAGGACATCGCCCTGTTGGATGCGCGCAAGGGCATCGACATGTTCAACCAGCTGCATGTGCCGGTGCTGGGCATGATCGAAAACATGTCGACGCATATCTGCTCCAATTGCGGGCATGAAGAGCATATGTTTGGCCATGGCGGTGTTGCCGCCGAGGCCAAAAAGCTGGGCGTGCCGTTGATGGCGGAAATTCCGCTGCATATGGATATCCGGCTGGCGGCGGATGGCGGCGCACCGATCGTAGTGTCCAAACCCGATAGCCCGCAGGCGCAGGCGTTCCGCGATATCGCGCGGCAACTGATCGAGGCTGGCGTCGCATGAACACGCCCGCCTTTCCTCCGCTCATGTCAGGGCTGGCGGTGAGTGGGGCCACCGACCCGTTCGAGAAAGCCTGCGCCATGGCCAGCCTTGGCTGTGACGCGGGGCTGATCGTGCATAACATAACCGCCAACCAGCTTTTGGCCGCGCTGGTCATGGCCCCCGAGGTGGCGCTGGAAGAGGCAATGGCGATGTTGCCGGCCTGTGGCGTGGGCTTTCAGAACGCGCTTGGCGCTCTGGCCCCGCCAGAGGTCGCCGTGCATCTGGAATGGGCGGGCGGTATCCGCATCAATGGCGCCGCCTGCGGGCATTTGCGCGTCGCGGCTGGCGGCTCTGACCCGGCGGCCCTGCCCGGCTGGCTTGTGGTCGGGCTTGACCTGCCGCTGATGCAGATCAACGAGCGCCCCGGTGACCGACCGGACCAGACCGCGCTTTATGACGAAGGCTGCGCCGAGGTTGATCCTGTCGCCCTGTTGGAAAGCTGGGCGCGTCACACGCTTGTCTGGATCACCCGCTGGGAAGAAGACGGCGGCAAGGACCTGCATTCTGAATGGCGTCCGCTTGCCCATGACATGGGCGAGGATGTGCGCCAGAACGGCATGGCTGGCAAATTCCTCGGCGTCGATGATCGCTTTGGCATGCTGTTGCGCGACACTGAAACCACTCACCTTATCCCCCTCAGCACCTTGTTGGAGACACCGCAATGAAACTTGCCCGTGCCATCCATTTCGACGAAAGCGATCAACGCGTCTATCACAGCCCGGCGCGCACCGGTGAATGGTGTGTGCCCGGCGGGTTCGAGTTTTCAAACTGGAGCGAGGCCGACCTGACCGGCAAGGCGCGACAGGCCTTTGCCAATGGCTGGCTTGGGGTGGAAACCTTTGGCCGGGTGACCTTTGTCGCCGTGACCCAGGTCGAGCAGGCCGAGATTGATGCATTGGCGCGCGCATTGGCGCAGCATTTCGTCGATGTCTACGGCGCCCCGGACGCCGACGCGGCGCTGCCGGTGGCCCGCGAAGAAATCAAACAGATGGTCGAGCTGTGCGAGGATCACGCCGCCAACACCCTGTTGACGGTGGCGCGCGATCTGACCGATGCCGGGGTGCGCGAAACCTTTCGCGTGATCGAGCCGCAGGATGCGGGGATCGAGCAATTCGCGATCCACGGCGCGCTTGACGAATAGCTTAAGCGGCGACGGCGCTTAGTCGCTGTCGCCTTTCTTGTGCACACGGGACTCGCGATAGTCGTTAATCCGCGCCTCAAGGCGATCGGCATAGGCGGCGCGGTCGCTGTCGCTCATTGCCGCAAGATGCTCAAGCAACAGGCGCTGACCCAGTTCCAGGCGATCACGAAAGCCCTCGCGCTGTTGGCTCATGCGCTCTGCCACCGTCTCGGGGTCAAACGGCACCGCGCGCAGATCCGCCACAAGCGCATCAAACCCCGCGCTTTGCGTTGCGCGGGTGCGCCCCCCGTCGCGATAGGCGCTGCGCATCTTCTGCCCGATCTCGCGGCGATCCTTGTCGCTGAGGGCACGGGTCAGAGGCCCGCCCGCCATATCAAGCCGCGAGGGGTGGTGCCCGCCATGGGTGCCGCCATGGCGCAAGGCCCAACTGCCGATTACCCCGACCACCAAAAGGTTGAGCGCCAGCGACGTCACCAAAAGACCCCGCACCCAAGGGCTTAGCCGGGTCACGGGTTTGTCGCCCCCGTCGTTGTTGTTCTGCATCACCATCAGAAATTCCCCCCGGCAAGGTCAAACGCCAATTCTGGCGTAACATCAATAAGATAGGTGCTATCGCTTGCGCTGTCCAAAAGCCCTTCGGGCAGGCTCACGCCAAGCCAGACCCCGGCCATCGCCGCCGTGGCAAGCCCGGTCACTGCGGGCCAGCCGCCAAGCAGGCGGTAGAGCTGTGCCGAGAGACTGGCGCGCCGGGGCCTTTGTGGCGCGGGCGTTTGGGCACGGGCCGCAACGGCCTGCGCATCTGCGTCGATCCGGGTCATGAGGGCCACGGACGGCTCTGCGGCATGCGCGCGCGCGGCGTCGAAAAACACCTCAAGCCCTGACATATCGTCTTTATCGCTCATCGCCATATCCCAGCTCCTCTTGTCGCCCAGAAAGGGCCGCCGTCAGCGCGCGTTTGCCACGCGCCGTCAGGCTTTCCACCGCTTCGGTGGTGATTTCCATAATTTCGGCAATCTCGGGGTTTGCCAGCCCCTCGATATGACGCAGCACGACCGCCTGTCGCTGCCGGTCCGGCAGCTGATCAAGGGCGGCTTGCAACGCCTCTGCGCGGGCCTCGTCCTGCATTTGCTCGACCGCACTTGCGCGGCCGTCTTCAGGCTCGGGGATACTCTCAAGCGCCACCCCGCGTGCGCGGCGGCGCAGATCAATGCACAGGTTCGCCACCACCCGGTACAGCCAGGTCGACGCCTTGGCCTCACCCTGACGCCAGTCGGGGGCAACCTTCCAAAGGCGCAACATCGCCTCTTGGGTGATATCCTCGGCCTCGGCATGGTTGCCAAGCAAGCGATAGGCATGCGCCATGACACGCGGCGTGAGACGTCCCGTCAAACAGCGCGCCGCCGTCGTGTCACCATTGGCGAATAAGACCAACAAAACCTCGTCGGATTCATCACTCATGGCGTCCAGCGGCATGTCCATATTCCATAAGCTTTATACTGCACGTGGGGCGGCTCGACCACAAGGCCGACAGCGAACTGCCGCTGTCGGCACAGGGCTTCAATCAAAGATCAGTGGTGATCATGGTGGTGGTGATCGTCATGATGATGGTGTCCACCGTCCTGATCACAACCATAGCCATGGCCGTTATTCCGCCCCTGTTTGTTGCCGCCATACATCTTGTGATGCTCGCCACGCATTTTGTCATGCATGCCTGCGCCGCCCTGCTTACGGTCGCCGCGATTCATTTTGCGGATATCGGCAAATTCCTCGGCAGAAATTGCGCCATCACCATCGCTGTCGTGCATTTCAAACATGCGGCCCATTTGTTTGGGCTGCATCTCTTCCATGGAAATCTTGCCATCTTTGTCGGTATCACGCACCTGCATCATCATCTTTACCCTTGCCGCCATCCGTTCGGCCATGCGGGCCTGCATCCGGGCGGTCATTTCCTCGGCCGAGATCGCACCGTCACCATCGGTATCGGCTGCCATGAAACGGTCTTGTGCACGGGTCTGCATTTCTTCCTGCGTTACCTTGCCGTCACCGTCTGCATCCAACTCTTCAAAATCAAAGCCGGGGCCTTGGCGCATGCCGCCTTGTCCCATTTGCTGTGCAATCGCAGACGTCGATATCACCGCAACTACAGCAGCAATTATGCCTGAAGCCAAAATCGGTCTTTTCATTTTTTCTCTCCATCAAGGTGATCATGTGTAGGCCTAAAGAACCGGGCCGGTATCGGCTGTTCCTGAAGACTGATACGGGGGGCATTGTCGTTTCCGTCGCGCCACATGACTCTTTTTTGTCGGCGCAGCGCTAAACCTGCCCGCGGTTTGCGCGTCGGCTTTGCGACATGGCGACGCAAGGGTGCCCTGCCCCCTTTATTCCGGGCGCAAACTACATCAGTTTGCCCGGATCAATTTCGGGGATCAACATGACCTATCAGACCGCCATCAGCACCGAACGCGCCCTTTGGCCCGCGCTCCGCAGAGGCTTTCGCCGGAAATGCCCGAATTGCGGCAATGGTCCGTTGCTCAAGAGCTATCTCAAGGTGCGCGACACCTGTACGGTCTGCCGCGAAGACTATAGCCATAACCGCGCCGATGATGGGCCCGCCTACCTCACGATCCTGATCGTGGGTCACCTGATGGCGCCGCTTTTGCATATCACCTTTGTGCAATTTCGCCCCGAGCCGCTTGTGCTGTTCACCATATTCGCTATTGGCACGGTCACCCTGTCGCTTTATCTTTTGCCGCGACTGAAAGGGGCGATTGTTGCCTTCCAATGGGCCCGTCTGATGCATGGGTTCGGGGGAGATTACTGACCCTTTGCCGTTGAAAGGGCCAGTATGAATAGCCAGACCCCGGATAAATCCGCCATTCGCAACGCCGCAACCGTGATTGCCCTGCGTGATCGCATGGGCGATCCGCATGTTCTTATGGGACAGCGCGGCGCGCAGGCGGCGTTTATGCCCAACAAGTTCGTCTTTCCCGGTGGGGCAGTCGATGCCGCCGATGCCGCCGTGCCGCTGGCGCGCGCCCTGCCCGCGATCTGCGCCGAGCGTCTGTTGGAAGATAGCGCAGAGGACCTTGCCCATGCGCTTGCCGCTGCCGCCATTCGCGAGCTCTGGGAAGAAACCGGCCTGATCCTGGGACAGCCCGGCGACTGGCAGGGCGAAGTGCCCGCCGATTGGGCCGGGTTCGCCGCGCACGGTCATGTGCCGGTGGCGCATCCGCTGCAATTCGTGTTTCGCGCCATCACCCCGCCGGGGCGCCCGCGCCGGTTTGATGCGCGGTTTTTTCTGGTCGATGCCGATGAGATTGCCGGTGATCTTGATGATTTCTCCGAGGCCTGCGACGAGCTTTCGCACCTGCAATGGGTGCCGCTTAGCGATGCGCGCCATTTCGATCTGCCCTTCATCACCGAGGTGGTACTGGCCGAGGTTGCTGCCCGCGCTCATGATCCCACGCCACCAAAATCGGTGCCGTTTTTCCGCAATGATGATGAAGAAAGCCTGTTTCTGCGGCTTAGCGGAACGCGACCACCGCAATAACCGAGAGGGTGACAAGCGCGATGCCAGCCGCCTCGCGCCGGGTGGTTTTCTCGCCAAAGAACAGCACCGAGGCGGCGAGCGAAAAGATCACCTCGACCTGTCCTACGGCGAACACATAGGCCGCGTTTTCAAGGGTGAAGGCGGTGAACCACAACAAGCTTCCGGCCATGCCCGCAAGGCCGATCCAGACCGCACTGCGCCAGGCTCCGGCCACGCGCGAGACCTGCCCCGGTTCGCGCCACATCAACCACGCGCCAAGCGCAAAGGTCTGCGCCAGCGTCACAACCGCCAGCGTCACACCGGCGCGCAACAGCGGGTCTTCGCTGGCGATCTCAAGCGTGGCGCCACGATAGCCCACCGCCGAAACGGCGAAAAATGCGCCCGAGGCCAGCCCCAGAAACGCCGCACGGTTCGCAATCCGGCGCAGCCAGCGCCCCTCAAGCCCGGGTGCATCCGACAAGATCAAAACGCCAACAAGGCCCAGTACAATTGCGCCAAGGCCAAGCGTTGAAATGCGGTCACCAAGCACCACCAGACCGACCAGAGCGGTCTGGACCACTTCGGTTTTCTTGAAAGTGATCCCAACCGCAAAGTTGCGCTCGGCAAAAAGCGCCACAACGCACCATGTGGCCAGGATCTGCGTCACTCCGCCAGTCATCGCATAAAGCCAGAAACGCGCTGAGAATTCCGGCAAAGCCGTGCCAGTCAGCGCCAGATAACCAAGGGTCAGGGCCACCACAAAGGGCGCCGAATAGAAAAACCGCGCCAGCGTCGCGCCGCCCGGCGTGAGCGCGCCCATGCTCAGACGTTTTTGCAGCATGAACCGCAACGTCTGAAACGCTGCTGCCGCTACGGAAAGAATGATCCAGGCTTCCATCAGCTTGTCTTGCCCCGGATTTTCCGCAATGACCAGCGTCTAAGATTTTTCGCAGAAAAATCGTATTTAAAATATTCTGCGAATATTTTTGCCCAGCGTCACCCGCGGCGCCATGGCCAGAACGGATGCGGCACCGAGTCTTTGGCGCGCCAGAAATGGCGACGGAAAATCTCAGCGTAAGAGCGATAGACATAGCCATCATTACGCGCCAGGTACTGCGCCCGGTTCTGGGCATATAGGTTCGGTAATCTGTACCAGGCCACCAATGGATGCGTGTGATGCACCACATGCAGGTTGTTGTTCAGAAAGATCAGCGCCAGCGGCCCGCGATCCTCGACAATCACCGTACGCGCACTGGCGCGCTCAACGGCGCAATGTTCCAGAAAGGTGCGTATTTTCAGGATCGACAGGCCCAGATAGGCAGCACCCAGATAGGCCCAGAGCGGCATGGCCGACGCGGTGACCCATAAAAGCACCAGAGCCATCGCCGGTATATGCCAGAGCCAACCGCGCAGAACCGCACCATTCCCGGCCCGGATCGCGCGCCAATCTGACGCCACGAACGACACCTGCCCGACCAGCGGCCCAACAATCATCCGCCCCGCCAGCGTGTTGTTGAACCGCAACACCACCTGCACCCATCGCGGCAGTCTCTGCCATAGAGCGGGGTCGAGATAGTTTGTTTCCGGATCATCATAAGGGTCGGTCAACACCGCATCGCGGTGATGCGCCAGATGGGTGTCACGAAACCGCCGATAGGGGATCAGCAAGCCCAAGGCGGGAAAGACAAGCGCCTCATTCACGCGACGCGCCCGAAAGGGATGGCCGTGTAGCACCTCATGGCTCAGCGAAGAATGAAGCGCGATGCAAAGCCCGCTTAGCCCCACCCCAAGCGGCAGCCAAAGCGCCACCGCCCATGTGGTGCCAATCGCCCAGCCCCCATAGCACAGCACCAGCAAGGCCAGTGTCGGCCATTCCACCGCGTCGCGTCGCGCCTTACCCAAAACAGCGGCCCCAGCGGATACGGGTCCAGATACGCTCGTAAAGGAAATAGGTGCTTAGGCCGATTGCGGCATTGATCATGGCCATCATACCCCCGGCCATGAACGAGCCTGTGAATATCACCCCAACAAGGGCCATCACAGCCAAGCCGATTACATTCCAGATCACTGCCTTTACAATCGTGCGCATCCGCGTTTCCATGAGGGGCCCTTTCCTTTTCAAACTCTGCGCTGAAACTGTTCCTATTTGGTAAAACTGACCATTTCAGATATGGTTAACAAATCTCTGCATTTGTGATTTAAGTCACCACATGAATGAAAAAATCGACAAACGCCTACGCGCCGATCTGTTTCGCACCCGTCTGGGCGAGGCAATGCGCCTGCGCCAGACCAACCAAAGCGTGCTTGCCCGCGCCATCGGGGTTGATCGCTCGACGATCTCGCAATTGCTCAAGGGGCCGTCGGCGCGGCTTCCCAATGCTCAGGTGGTCGGGGAATGCGCGAGCGCGCTTGGTGTCTCGGCGGATTGGCTTTTGGGGCTCACTGACCGGCCAGAGACCACCGCCGATATGCTGGCCAACACGCTATCGCTGACCGAGGCGCCGCGCGCGCTTGTCGATGAGCAGATATTTCAGTGGCACAAAGAGGCCGCCGGCTATAAAATCCGCCACGTGCCTGCCGGCCTGCCCGATATGCTCAAGACCCGCGCCATGCTGGAATGGGAATATGCGCCGCATCTGGGGCGCAGCACCGATCAGGCGATTGGCGCCTCAGAGGACCGGATGGCCTGGATGCGCGCCGCGCGCTCGGATTACGAGATTGCCCTGCCGATCCATGAGCTTGAAAGCTTTGCCCGCGCCGAAGGCTATTACCGCGATCTGCCGCTGGATTTACGGCGCGCACAGCTTGATCACCTGATCACCGTCACGACCCAGCTTTACCCAAGCCTGCGGCTCTATCTTTTTGACGCACGCAGGGTCTATTCGGCGCCGGTCACCATTCTGGGGCCGCTTCTGGCGGTGATCTATATCGGGCGCAATTACATGGTGTTTCGCGATACCGAACGGGTGCAGGCGCTGACGCTGCATTTCGACCACCTGTTGCGCGAGGCCGACATCAGCGCCCGCGCCCTGCCCGAGCGGCTTGCGGCCCTGCGCGAGGCCCTTGATTAACTGCGCTGCAACCGCACCGGAATTTCGCGCGCCAGCCGCAACAGATGCGCCATATAGGGCTTGTCGGCATCATCCTCGCGGATCGCGGCGTAAAGGCGTTTGGTCACGCCCGCCTTGGTCAGGGGCCGGGTCACGTAATCGGTGCTGGTCTTGACCTCGCGCACCACCCAATCGGGCAGCACCGCAACCCCGCGATTGGACGCCACCAGCAACAGGATCACCGCTGTGAGTTCGACCTGACGAATGCTGCGCGGTTCGACCTTGGCAGGGGTCAGAAGCTCTGTGAACACATCAAGGCGCGAGCGATCCACCGGATAGGTGATCAGAACCTCGTCGCGAAAATCAGCCGCCTCGACATAGTCCTTCTGCGCCAGCGGATGTTGGCTTGAGGCCACAAAAACCGGCTCGTAATCAAACAGCGGCTTAAAGATGATCCCCGGAAGGTCCTCGGGATCGGACGAGACCACAAGATCAACCTCTTCTTTTTGCAGCGCAGGAAGCGCGTCAAACGCAAGGCCGGGGCGGATGTCGACATCAACCTCGCCCCAAGTCTTGCGAAACGCCTCAAGCACCG
>CBDTZA010000016.1:0-11962 GCA_965364785.1 uncultured Roseovarius sp.
ACGAGGGCCGCAAATCGTTTCGCGATGTGCGCAGTTATCGCCGTCGCAAGCGTTGGCTCAACTAAGGTGCAGGAGGGCACCCCGAGCCGGGGGTGCGATGACACATAAAGACGTAATGCATGATCTGCCGGGTGACCGGTAAAGGATGGCGCTATGACCCAGTTTTACGACCAGCTTGAAACCCGCAGCAATGATGAGCGCGCCGCAGCCCTGGCGAAGGCTCTGCCGGATCAGATTGCCAGAGCGCAGGCCTTGCCGGGCTATGACGGCAGGCTAAGCGGCGTTGAGTCGGGCCAGATCACGTCGATCGCCGATCTGGCAAGGCTGCCGGTGTTGCGCAAATCTGATCTCAGTCGGGCACAGGGCAACGCGGCCCCGTTTGGCGGGCTGACGACGCGGGCGGCGCATGGTTTTGCGCATATCTTTCAATCGCCCGGCCCGATTTATGAACCCGGTGGCACCGATCACGACTGGTGGCGGATGGGCCGGTTCTTGCATGCCTGCGGTGTCGGCAAGGGCGACATCGTGCAGAACTGTTTTGGTTATCACCTGACGCCGGCCGGCATGATCTTTGAGAATGGCGCGCGCGCTGTCGGGGCGGCTGTGCTGCCTGCGGGCACCGGTCAGACCGAACTTCAGGCGCGTGCAGCACATGATGTGGGGGTCACCGCTTATGCGGGCACGCCCGATTACCTCAAGGTTATTCTCGACAAGGCCGACGCACTTGGTCTGCCGCTTAAAATCACCCGCGCGGCGGTTGGGGGTGGGGCGCTTTTTCCGTCGCTGCGTGCGGAATATGCGGAGCGTGGCATTGCCTGCCTGCAATGCTACGCCACCGCCGATCTTGGCAATATCGCCTATGAAAGTCCCGCCCAGGAGGGAATGATCGCCGATGAAGGCGTGATCATCGAGATCGTGACCCCCGGCACCGGCAATCCGGTCGCCCCCGGCGAGGTGGGTGAGGTTGTGGTAACAACGCTCAACCCCGATTATCCGCTGATCCGCTTTGCAACCGGCGATCTGAGCGCGGTGATGGAGGGCAACAGCCCCTGTGGCCGCACCAACATGCGGATCAAGGGCTGGATGGGGCGCGCGGATCAGACCACCAAGATCAAGGGCATGTTCGTGCGCCCTGAGCAGGTGGCGGCGCTTGTGGCCGGGCATGCGGGCATCGCCCGCGCCCGGGTGATCGCCAGCCGCGAAGGCGAGGCCGATGTGATGACCGTCAAGATCGAGGCCGATGGCAATGATGCCGATGGATTTGCCGATGCAGTGGCGGAAACGCTCAAGCTGAAGGGCCGGATCGAGGTGGTTGCCAAAGGCAGCCTACCCAATGATGGCAAGGTCATCGAGGATCTGCGCAGCTACGATTGAGGGGGGTCACGATTTTTCGCCGAAAAATCGCAGGCGGCGCTTAGAAACGGTTGGCGCTATAAGGCGCAAGATCAATATTGGGGCGTTTGCCGCTGATCAGGTCGGCCACGATGCGTCCGGTCTTTGGCCCCGCCGTCAGGCCGATATGCTGATGGCCGAAGGCCGCATGCACGCCTGTCTGGCCAATCTCGCCGATCAGCGGCAGGCTATCCGGGGTCGAGGGGCGAAAGCCCATCCATTCTTCGACCCCGTCATAGCGCATCTCGGGAAAGGCGCGCGCGACCCCGCGCCGGATCAGGTCAAGCGGTGCGCGCGACGGGCCCTTGGTGATGCTGCCCAGTTCTACCGTCCCCGCACAGCGCAGCCCATGCGCCATCGGGTTCACGGCAAACTTGCCGCTGGCGATCATCATCGGGTTGTTCGGCATCTGGCTTGGCCCGGTGAAATGCAGGTGATAGCCGCGCTCGGCCTCAAGCGGCACCTTGAGGCCCAGTTTCTGCATCAGCGGCTTTGACCAGATGCCAGCGGCCAGCACCGCATGATCGCAGGGCATGGTTCCGCGACTTGTCTCAAGCCCGGTGATACGGCCATTTGCGAGGGTGATGTCGTGGACCTCGGCCTGTTGATAGGTGCCGCCCTCTTCCTGAAGCACAAGCGCCAGATCGGCCATATAGGCGCCGGGATTAAGGATGTGACCATGGGTTTTGAGCGTCGCAAGACACTGGATTGCGGCGCCAAGGATCGGTTCGGCCTCTTGCACGGCGCCGCCTTCAAGCACCTCGGGCACATAACCCGCCTCGCGCTTTAAGGCCCAGCTATAGGCGTCTGCGTCAAACGCCTTGCGGGTCTCATAGGCATAGCTGAAATCGCTTGCGGTGACCCATTTGGCGGCGCGGGTGCCACGGGTCAGGGCGATGTGCTGATCCAGGCTGTCGCCGACAATCGGGACGATTCCGGCGACCATGCGGCGGGTATCGCTGTCATTGGCATTGGCGGCGAATTTCATCAGCCACGGAAGCAGACGCGGGAAATAGGACCATTGCACGAAAAGTGGCGAGCGCGGGTTCAGGACATACTTGAGCCCGGTTGAGATAAGGCCGGGCGTATTGACAGGCACGATGGCCCATTGCGCCAAAAGGCCCGCATTGCCAAAAGAGGCCCCCGCGCCGGGCGCGTCCTTGTCGACAAGCGTCACCTCATGGCCCGCGCGCCGCAGCCAGATCGCAGAACTCAACCCGCATATACCGGCACCGATGACGATGATTTTCTGTGGGGTGGTCATTGGACTTCCAGAATAGGGAATGGAACTGCCGCCACCTAACCGCAGGTTGGGTCACGCGGCAAGTGGGCGATTGCCGCGCGACGCATTATCGGGGCGCCTAGTCGCTTTTGGTGGCCTCTAGTTCGGAATCGTTTGTCTCAATCCAGCTCTCGAATTTCTCAATCAAGTCGGCCCAAACATTATTGTACTCATGATGGAAGGCCCCCATGCAAAACTCCATGTCGTCCAGATGCCGTTTAGCAAATAATTCGTTCCAACGGTTCGAGAAGTTTGTTTGGTGTTCGCTGTGGTCAATCTTGGAGTAACCCTTGAACAGGCCTTCATGGTTCGGGTGAGCGCTCTCTGATAGGTTTGCATAAAGCGTCATCAAGCCGGGATAGCGCTTATCACTCTTCTCTAAAACGGTAATGATGTTGATCGACTTAAGGCTGGTTGTGTCATTCCGTGAACCCAGTAAAAGAGTACTCGTCTTATCACTGAAAACATGAAAGCTCAGATGTCCGTCCATTACTTTCTGAGTGAGTAGATTGAGGTAGATGAGCGTGGCAAGTGTCTCGAAGCCACTCCGCAATAGGATGCGGGCGCCTAACGTGTGACCCTGCTTATGGAGCGCATAGGATTGGGTCATCAGATCGTGCAGTCGCCAAAACACTGCTTCGCGTAGTAGCCAACTGCGGAATGGAGCCTTCCACTTGTATGCAACTGGGTTGCGGGACAATAGGCCAGCTAGCGGAATACTTGGGAATAACGAAGCCTTCCAATCAGCTATAGTTTGTTCGATGGAATTCATGACCAAGAAATAGCATGGTGCTAATCCAAAGTCAGCGCCGCGAGAAAGAAACCCGTCGAGATGGCTGTCAGGGGCAAATCGTCGTAATGTGACGTGACCGTATGTTGAGGAAGTCGCAGCGAAAGTTGACTTTATATGCATGGCCCCTCTGCCCCCGACCTCCACCCATCAGACAAAAAGAAAACCCCGCCGAAAAGGCGGGGCTGATATCGTCCACCGAAGTGGGTGCAGGCTTAGCCCTGGCGGGCTTTGAACCGAGGATGCGTCTTGTTGATGACGTAGACGCGGCCTTTGCGGCGCACGACACGGCAATCGCGATGCCGGTTCTTAAGCGAGCGGAGTGAATTACGAACCTTCATGGTCGTCTCCTCATTTGTCGCGGCGCGGGCCAGCGCCTTGGTTACGGGCGTTCTGCGGCGTGCAGAACAGTGAATTCATGGTGGGCGATACAAGGTTCGAACTTGTGACCCCTTCGATGTCAACGAAGTGCTCTACCGCTGAGCTAATCGCCCATGAATACCGATCTGGTCCCATGCCCCAACAAAAGGGGCGCGAGAGTCCGCGCCGGTTGCTGGTCTATAAAAGGAGTCGGAAGGGGGATCAAGGGCTTTTAGAACCTCAATTTCAGTCTATTATAGGTTTCACAAGGAGAGGTCATGCCAAAGGTCGCCTATCACCTGACATATCCGGAACGGCGCACCACATCGGTGGTGTTCGCCTCGCCCCATAGTGGGCGCGACTATCCCTGGACGTTCCTGCGCCGGACCACGTTGAACGAGCATTCCGTGCGCTCCTCTGAGGATGCGTTTGTTGATCGCCTGTTTGAGAGCGTGCCAGAGGTCGGCGCGCCCTTTATCAAGGCCGGTGCGCCGCGCGCCTATGTCGATCTCAACCGAAGCGAGGACGAGCTTGACCCGGCCCTGATCGAAGGCGTCAGCAAGACCGGCCATAACCCGCGCGTCGCCTCTGGTCTTGGGGTGATCCCGCGCGTTGTGGCCAATGGGCAGGCGATCTATTCCGGCAAGATTTCGATGGCCGAGGCCAAGCGCCGGATCGACACCTATTGGCGGCCCTATCACACGGCACTTGGCGGGCAGCTTGATCAGGCGTTTTTGATGTTTGGACAGGCTATCCTTGTCGATTGCCACTCGATGCCGCACGAGGCGATGGATGCCGTGGCGCGCCGCGGGGTGCGCCGCCCCGAGGTGGTTCTTGGCGACCGCTTTGGCGCGGCCGCCGACAGTGACATCGTGGACCGGATCGAGGCCGCCTTTCAGCGCGCCGGTCTGGTGGTGACGCGCAACACGCCCTTTGCCGGCGCCTATATCACCCAGGCCTATGGCCGCCCCACGCGCGGGCGCCATGCCATTCAGGTTGAGATTGATCGCGCGCTTTACATGAACGAGGGTCTGATCCGCCCCAACGGTAATTTTGACGCCTTCCGCACCCTGTTGCGCGGTGTGATCCGAGAGATTGCCGATATTGGCCGTCCCTTGGCCAAGCCTCTGGCGGCGGAATAACCCTAACGTAACGCGCGCCCCTTGAGAATCGCATCAGCGCCAAATTTCTGACGGATAAGATCGGTGGCCTTTTCCGCCTTGCTCCGCTGAACCGCCTGTGGATCAAGCAGATCACCGGACCGGTCCGCCCCGTCCTCTGGCCCCAACTCAGACAGGCCTACCCCGATAAGCCGATAGGCGGCCCCCTGGGGCAGATGATCCATCAGACCCCGCGCAGAACGATAAAGCGTATCGGCAAGCTGGGTCGCGTCGCGCAGCGCCTGACGGCGGGTGATCAGCGAATGATCGCTGCGCTTGAGCTTGAGGGTCACGACCCGCCCGGCAATCTGTTTCGCCTTGGCGCGGTCGGCCACCTTTTCCGAGAGCCGCCACAAATGCCCGTCAAGGATGTCGGCATCGCTGGTATCCTCGAAAAACGTGGTCTCGTTCGAGATGGATTTCACCGGCTCATGCGCCGAGACGCGCCGCGCATCGCGCCCGCGCGCCAGATACCAAAGCCGCCCACCCATGGCGCCAAAGCGCGCGGTCAGGTCCTCGCGCTCCCATCGCAAAAGATCGGCAAAGGTGCGGATGCCGGCCGCATTCAGCGCAGAGCGCGTACTTTGCCCGACACCCCAGATAAGGCTCACGGGTTTGTCCTTTAGAAAGGCGTCGGTTTCACCCGCACCGATCACCGAAAACCCCTGTGGTTTGTCGAGGTCCGAGGCGATCTTGGCGAGAAACTTGTTATGGCTCAGCCCGATTGATCCGGTCAGGCCAAGCTCGCTGCGCATCTGGCGCACCAGCCGCGCCAGCATCACCGCCGGGGGCGCGCCATGAAGCCGCTCTGTGCCGGTGAGATCAAGAAACGCCTCGTCCAGCGACAAAGGTTCGATCGCGGGGGTCAGCGCCTGCATCATCGCGCGGATTTCGCGCGAGACATCGGCATAGACCTGCATCCGCGGCTTGATCACCACCGCCTCGGGGCAAAGCTTGAGTGCCTGAAACATCGGCATCGCCGAGCGCACACCACGTATGCGCGCGATATAGCACGCGGTCGAGACCACGCCGCGCCGCCCGCCGCCAATGATAAGCGGCTTATCCGCCAGTTCCGGATTGTCGCGCTTTTCGACGCTGGCATAAAACGCGTCGCAATCCATATGGGCGATGGACAATTGAAACAACTCGTCATGCGCAATCACCCGCGGGCTGCCGCAGGTGGGACAGCGCGTGGCGGTTTCGAATCGGGCAAGGCAATCGCGGCAAAGGCTTGGCATGATGGCGCCATATTACCCCATCACGCGCGCCGTGCCAGCCGGCCCTGAGGGTTCAGCCAATATGGGTTTGACGAAAGGTTTCGCCGTCCCGGTCAATAAAGATGGCGCTTACCCCGTGTTCCTCGGCCAAGAGTGTCGCCTTGCGCTTGCCCATCACCATAAACGCGGTGGCCCAGGCATCGGCGTCGATGCAGGTTTTGGCCAGTACAGTCACCGAGGCCGCCGCATTTACCAGAGGGCCGCCGCGCGCCGGGTCCATGGTGTGCGACAGGCGCTGTGTGCCAAGATCGACCCAATGGCGATAATCGCCCGATGTGGCGACGGCGCAGGTCTCTAGCTCAAGGATCGAGAGCGGCGCGCGGGCCTCGTAGTCGGGTTTTTCAAGGGCAATCGTCCAGGGTTGCCCCTCGGGGCGCTGACCGATGGCGCGCAATTCACCATCAAGGCCGACAAGCGCGCTTTTGATCCCGAACCGCGCCAGCACCGCAACCATCTGATCAACAGCAAAGCCCTTGGCGATGCCCGACAGATCAAGCGTGATCAGTGCGGTTTTACGAACCCGTTGCGTGGCTTGGTCAAGCTCAAGCGCCTCATGCGCCCGATGCCGGGGCTGGATCAGGGCGCGGCGTATCGCGTCGGTGTCGTGCTCTTGTGCGCCAAACCCCCAGGCGGTGACAGCGTCGCCCATGCCGATATCAAACGCCCCGTCCGAGAGCCGCCCGATTTCAACCGCGCGCGTCAGCACCGCCATCAATTCCGCCGGCACAGCGACCCATTCACCGATGGACGCACGGTTAAGCTGCATCAGGTCACTGTCGGGCTTCCAGGTCGACATTTGCTGGTCCACCGTGGCCACGCTATCGGCCAGTGCCGCCTTGATTAAGGCGGGGTCAAGCGCCTCGGGGGCATGAAATTGCGCCGACCAGCGGGTGCCCATCGTCGGCCCACTCAGGGCGTGGCGGGTCAATTTAGTAAGTGTCTTCAACATAATGTCCCTCAGCTTTCAGCAAGGCGGGTGTCAATCCGGCGGGGGCAAGGATCTCGGTCAGGGCCTCGGCCACGCCTGCGGCCATATCGCGGCCACCGCAGACCAGCACCTGTGCGCCCTCGTTGATCAGGCGGGCAATCCGGGCCGCATCGGCGCGCAGGGCGTCCTGCACATAGGTCCGCGCGCCGGTGCGTGAAAACGCTGTGGTGACTGAGGCAAGTCGCCCATCGGCCTGCCAGCCCTGCATTTCCTCGCCATAAAACAGATCGCTATCGGGGTGGCGGGCGCCGAAATAAAGGTGCATCTCGCGGCCCGGTCGGTTGGCCCGTGCAAACCCGGCCAGCGGCCCGATCCCGGTGCCGGCACCGATCAGGATCACTGGCTTGGCGTTTGTGTGGGGGCGGAAATCGGGATTGTGGCGCACAAAACCCTGAACGCTGTCGCCGGGGTCAAGCGACAAAAGCTGCCCCGAGCACAGCCCACCGGGATGGCGGCTCACGCAGATTTCGACAAAGCCGTCCCCTTGCCCCGAGGCCAGCGAATAGAACCGTGGCACCGCGGCGCCTTCGGGAATGATGCCCAAAAGGTCGCCTGCCGAAAACTTGGCAAAGCCGCGCCCGGTCAGTCGCGCAAACCGCCCGGTTTGGGGCAGGGCAAAGCGCAGGATCGCCGCCGGGGTCTGCATGTCAGAGCCGTAATCGCGGCGCGAAATAAGCGTAAGCGCCTGACTTTGCGGGATCATCGGGTGATGCGATAGCTCAAGCGGATGGCCAAGCGCCTCGCCCAAGGCGCGGCCCCAGCGGGCGAATTCCTGCGGCGACTGGCGATCAACGGTGCCCATCGGCAAAAGCGCTTGCCAACCTTTTTCGCCTGCGACGCGCGCCACCTCGGCGCCATAGGCGCAGAATTTTGGGAACTGCCGGTCACCAAAGCCGAGCACCGCAATCGGCATGTCCAGCGCCTGTGGCAGGGCCGCCAGCCGGTCAAGAAATCCTTTGGCCGATGCGGGTGCGATACCATCGCCATAGGTGGCGGCCAGCACGATCACCCGCGCCGCGCGACCATAGCGGTCGGGACGGAACCCCGACATCGCCCCGGTGTGAACCTTGTGCCCGGCCTCGCGGAGGCCCTGATGAAGCGTCGCGGCAAAGCCCCAGGTGCTGCCGCCCTCACTGCCTACCAGAAGGATGGTGTCGGCCTGACCGGCGGGGGTGTTGCCCTTGATCCGGGGCCGTGCGCGGCGCGATTGCAGCCACAGCATCGCGCCAGTGATTGCCATGAACGGTGCGCCAAGCGCCATGAGGCCAAGGATTACCCCAAGCAAAGCCGCGCCTTGCCCGGTATGAAGCATATAAATTGTCTCATTCACGCGCTGCCACAGGCCCGCATCGGCCCAGATCAACACCTCGCCGGTGCCCTGGTCGATATAGCCCTCGCCGACATCGGTGGTGAGCTTGAACACATCGGTGGGATCACCCGGATAGGGAAAGGTCAGCTCGCGCAGGTCACTGACGGGGGTGTCGCGCAGCAACGCCATGGTGCCGGGGATGGCGCCTGTCTGTTCACTGACCGCGCGCGGGAAGGTCGGGGGATTTTCACCCTCGGGAATAAGGCCAAAGGTGCTTGCGGTCATGAAAAGCGCGGTGATCGACGAGAGCAACAGCCCCGCAACGGTAACGCGCGCCACCTCGACATGAAGCCGACCCATCAGCGGGCCACGCAAGCGAGAAAAGAAATGCCGCCAGCCGCCCACACGCCGCGCCGTCAGCATCAGACCCGACACCGACAACATCAAGAGAGACGCCGCCCCGGCCGCAACCACCCACCGCCCGGCATCATCCAGAAACAGCGACCGGTGCAGATTGGTCATCCAGCGCGCGAACGCCGAACGCTCGTAATCGGCGACACCAATGCCGGTTGCGGGATCAATCACCACCGCACCGGGTTGCCCGCCATCAAAGTAAAACGCGGTGATCTTGCCCGACGGTGACCGTTTAATCTGCTCAACACCGGGATAGGTGATCGCCACCCGGTCGGCCAGCGTTGCCACGCTAAGCGTCGCCTCGGGTTGGGCGGGGACCTCGGCCACGACCTCCCACGCGGGCAGGACGGACAGAACCGTGCCACTGAGCGTGATAACGACGATAAGGACCGCCGCGATCAGACCGGGAATTTTGTGCAAGCTGCGCAACATGGCAGGGCCCTTTCGTCTTGTGACTTACATGCCGTAGGTGAAATCACGGATATAACGGCGCCCGGCGACGGGTTTGTTTGCGCCCGCACGGGTCAGGGGAACAACCACCTCTGAGGGGCTGTCGCGCATGTCTTCCACGGCGGCGTCGATGTGAAGCTCATAGCCCGCGTCAAACAGGGCATCCGACAGGTCCAGCGTGATCTCAAGCTGTCGCCCCGCGCCAACGCTGGCGCCGGTGATGCCGCTGATCTCGGCGGTATTGCCGCCGGTGGCGCGGTGCCAATCGCTAAGATGCGTGTAATATTTCGACTTGCCCCCGGCCATCCAGAGGCTGCCTTTATAGGCGCCCGTGGCGTCGGTGACATAAAGCGCCAGATAGGCACCATCGCCGCCATAGTTGGACAGGGTGGTGGTGAAGGTGACCGGGGCGGCCAGTGCCGGGCCGGTCAACGCTGTGGTCAGGGCAAGCGCGGTGAGCAGGGTTTTCATGGTGTCATCTCCTGGGTGTCTTGTTTGATAGGGCTGTGTTTGACAGGCCGGGCTGAAGCGCGGCTGACCGATCCGAAGAAAGAACGTCAGCCTGCCGTCAGGTTCTGGGCAAAAAGGCCGGTTACTGCTTTACGACCGGCTTGCTTCCCGGTGTGAACAGGCCATTGTCCGGTGGGGTGACGGGACCCACGGGAGCGGCGTTTTTGCCCGACTTGCCGTAACCGTCATCATCATCGTCGTCATCTTCATATTCCATCTCGACAATGGCGAGCGTGCCGGGATCAACCTTGACCTCGATCTCGCGGCCCTGCGCATCGCGCCCGTCGATCTCATAGCAGCCATCGTCGGTCTTGATGCGGCGCACGCTCCAGCCCTGGGCCTCGGCCATCGCCTTGACCGCCTCACGCGGTTGCCAGTTGGACATCGCCACGTTGCAGTCGTCGTCATCGGCCAAAGCAAACCCTGCGGCGCCAATACCGGCCAGAAATGTCGTTGCGATCAGATACTTTTTCATTTTCCCATCTCCTGAGATTGCTGGTGATGGGGCTTTATTGCGCGCTATCCTGACTTGAACCTGAAGCGCGCGCTTTTTCTACGTCAGGTGCGCGTCAGGTTCGCGGGTGATAGAGAGGGCGAAGATTGAAACCGAACGGGAAACGCGATGCGTGTGCTGCTGATTGAGGATGATACGGTGTTGGGGGCGGCGGTGCGTGACCAGATCATTGCCGATGGCCATTCCACCGACTGGGCGACGCGGCTTGATGGTGCGGGCGAGTACCTTGATGTGGCGACCTATGACCTTATCCTGCTTGATCTGATGCTGCCCGATGGGCGCGGCCAGCCGTTTTTGCGCGCGCTGCGCGGACGCGGCGACGTGACGCCGGTGATCATTCTGACCGCGCTTGATCAGATCAGCGACCGGATCGAGGGGCTGAATGCGGGGGCCGATGATTATATGGTCAAGCCGTTTGATCTGTCCGAGCTGTCGGCGCGGGTCGGGGCGGTGGCGCGGCGCTATTCCGGCAATCCCAATCCTTTGGTCAGCCTTGGCGATCTTGAGATTGACCTTGCCGCCAAATCGGTGCGCCGCGCGGGCAGGCTCGTGTCCCTGACCGCGCGCGAATGGGTGCTGTTTGAGGGCTTCGTTCAGCGCCCCGGTCAGCTTTTGTCAAAGGCGCAGCTGGAAGAGCGGCTTTATTCCTTTGAGACCGAGATTGAGAGCAACGCGATTGAGGTCTATGTCAGCCGCCTGCGCAAAAAGCTGGGCCGCGAGCGGATTGAGACGGTGCGCGGCCTTGGCTATCGGCTGGGCGCAGCGTGAAGCTGCCCGGATCCCTGCAAGGCAAGCTGGCGCTTGGGCTTGGGCTTGGGCTAACGGTGGTGTGGCTTGCCACCGCACTCGCCACCGCAACCCTGCTGCGCAGCGAAATGAACGAGGTTTTTGATTCCGCCCTTGAGGAAACCGCACAGCGCATCCTGCCGCTTGCGGTGCTGGATATTCTTGATCGCGACGAAGAAGGCATCAGTCAGCGCATCGCAAGCCTGCGCCAGCATGAAGAGTTTTTCACCTATATCGTGCGCGATGATCAGGGCCGCGTGTTGCTGCGCTCGCATTCCGCCGATGACGCGATTTTCCCGCCGTTTGAGACGCTCGGATTTTCCCGGACAGCGACGCATCGGCTGTACTTTGATGCGGCTCTGCGGGGCACGATCACCATCGCCATCGCCGAACCCCTCAACCACCGCGCCGAGGTGGCGCGCGAATCCCTGATGGCGCTGGCCCTGCCGCTTATCGTGGTGATCCCGCTTAGCCTTATCGGCCTTTTGCTGATCGTCCGTCGCAGCCTTGCCCCGATGCGCGACTTTAGCGGCGCTTTGTCCAGCCGCGGCGCGCGTGATCTGTCGCATGTGGGCGACGATAGCCTGCCGGATGAATTTCTGCCGATGGCCGATGCTGTGAACCAGCTTCTGGACCGCTTGCGTCGCACCCTTGAGGCCGAGCGCAGCTTTACCGCCAATGCCGCACATGAGCTGCGCACGCCCGTCGCCGCCGCGCTTGCACAGACTCA
>CBDTZA010000017.1:0-11959 GCA_965364785.1 uncultured Roseovarius sp.
ATGGCGCAGAAACTCTTCTTCGGTGCGCACCTTTTGCAGGGCCACTTCGGCCGCCACAAGCGTCTTGCGCCGCGCCGCCACATCGCGCCATGCGGCGCGCACTGTGTCGCGCAAGCCGCCAAGATCGCCGTAACTATCCAGTAGATCGCGATGCCCTTTGGGGTTCAAAAGCCCGCGATCATCGTGCTGACCATGCAATTCAACCAGCGTTTCCGACAAGCGTCGCAACACCTCGCCCGAACAGCGCCGGTCATTGACCCAGGCGGTCTTGCGCCCGTCGGCCCCATTGACGCGCCGCAGGACAAGCTCGTCTTCTTCCGGCAAGCCCGCCTCGCGCAGGACAGCGCGCGCGGGGTGACCCGGGCCGATGTCAAAGACCGCGACCACCTCACCCTGATTGGCACCGGCGCGCACAAGCTCGGCGCGGCCACGCCAGCCGAGCACGAAGCCTAATGAATCCAGCAGGATAGATTTACCGGCACCGGTCTCACCGGTCAGCACATTGAGGCCCGGCTGAAACACAAGGTCCAGCCGGTCAATGATCAGCATGTCACGAATATCGAGACCCCTGAGCACTTTGCCCTGCCCTCTCAGTTCCGGGTTACAGCCACCGGCCCTGAATCATCTGTCTGTAAACCTGGCGCAGCCAGTTGTCGCCCGCCGCTTCCAGCGTCAGACCGCGACCGGTCAACAGTTTATAGCTGTCCTCGTACCACTCGGTCCCGCGGAAGTTATAGCCCAGAATGGCGCCAGCGGTGCGTGCCTCATCGGTCAGGCCAAGCGAAAGATAGGCCTCGACCAGACGGTGCAGCGCCTCAGCGGTATGGGTTGTGGTCTGAAAATCCTCGACCACAACGCGGAACCGGTTGATCGCCGCCGAGAAATGATCGCGGCGCAGATAATAGCGCCCGATTTCCATCTCTTTGGAGGCCAGGTGGTCAAAGGCAAGGTCGAATTTCAGAATCGCCGACGAGGTATATTCGCTATCAGGATAGCGCTCGATCACTTCGCGCAGCGATTGCAGCGCCTGAAAGGTCAGACCCTGATCACGACCGACCTCGTCGATCTGGTCGTAATAACTGAGCGCCAGAAGATATTGCGCATAGGCGGCATCTTCGTCGGTCGGGTAGAAATCAATGAAACGCTGCGCGGCGGCGCGGCTGTTTTCATAGTCCTCGTCCTGATGATAGGCAAAGGCCTGCATTATCACCGACCGCTTGGCCAGCTCGGAATAGGGGTAAAGGCGCTCGACCTCGGCAAAGTTCTTGGCCGCAAGATCAGGATCACGTTGCGCCAGATCATATTCGGCGCGCTGAAAAATCTGTTCAGCGGTGTAATTCTCATAATTGACTGTGCCACGCTCAACGCTCTCTTTGTTAGAGCATCCGGCTGCTGCGACTACCACAAGAAGGGCGCCGACCAGCTTTGCCCGGGACTTGCCGACATTCATGCGCGATCTCACCTTAAATTACGAAAACCGGGGCAAGCCCCTCGTGTCGCTTTGGTCCTAGCACAGAAATTTCCTGTGCAAAACGCCTTTGGCACATTTCTGCGCCACGATTTCAGGCAACTTGCGGAATTTCACCCCAATGAACCCCGGCCCCCGGCAAACGAGCGGCTGCCTCAGAATCACATTCGATCAGCTCATAGTTGTGTCTGTCCGCAAAAAGCGTCCGCAACAGCCCATTGGTCAGGGCGTGACCGGCCCGAAACCCGTGGTAATGACCAAGGATCGGCAGGCCCGCAAGACCGAGATCCCCAAGCGCATCAAGCATTTTGTGGCGCACGGCCTCATCTGCGTGGCGCAGGCCACCGGGGCTAAGCACTTTTTCGCCATCAACCACCACGGCGTTTTCAAGGGTCCCGCCAAGCGCAAACCCGTCGGCGCGCATGTGGTCCACATCGGCCTTGCGGCAAAACGTCCGGCTGTTTGAAAGCTCGCGCACGAAACTGCCGTTTGACATGTTCAGGATCTTTTTCTGAACGCCAATGGCGGCATCTTCAAACTCGATCTCAAATTCGATCCGCAGCGTATCATTGGGCGTCAGGCGGGCCCAGGCGGCGCCAAGGCGCACGTCTATGGGGCGCAGAACGCGCAGGGCGGTGACCGGTTCGGCCAGCTGACACAGACCATTGGCCAGAATACCACGCACGAACGGCGCCGCACTGCCGTCAAGGATCGGGACTTCGGGGCCATCCACATCTACCAGAGCGTTGTGAACCCCACAGCCGACAAGCGCCGCCATCACATGCTCGACCGTCTTGATCGATACACCGTTGGCGTTGACCAGACGGGTGCAGAGCGGCGATTGCGCGACCAGATGCCAGAGGGCAGGAATTTGGTTTTGGCCGCCTGAGATGCCGGAGATGTCGACACGGCGAAACGCGATCCCCGCACCGGCAGGCGCCGGGCGAATCGTCAGTTGCGCAGGGTGCCCCGAGTGCAAACCAACGCCCTGAAAGGTCACCGGGTATGTGATCGTTCTCTGCAAAACAGTCTCTGCCCCCTACGGCATAGATACGCTCACTTTTATGTGTTTTCGTCTAGGGCGATAGCGGCAATTGCTCAACACAATCTTTGCAACCGATTGAAACATGCCGCCCGACATCATGAGCAAACTTTCGCCCATTGGTCTTTTTCGCGCTAAATCACTATGCCAAATAGAAAAAGGTCGCCCCTCGGGGTAACGCATTCCGCGAGGTGGGCCCGAGAGGACCGGTTGTTATTCGTTAGAATCAGAGGGTGTTTGACAGGTCCTGTTGTGCCGACAGCAATCCTGTATCTGAAAGCCGTCGTGGCTTGTTCTTGGAAGCCGCACCCCAGATTCCATCCAACTTCGCCCCCCATAGTGCTTGCGTATAGCCAAGGTCGATAGATGATTCGGTGCAACCGCGATCAGCCAGCGAACGGCGCAGCTTGATGCAGGTCGCGATCAGCCAGCGGTCGGGCCAGCGGTCGGGCCATTCGCCCTCAACGGGGCGGTTCAGGTTGCAACCCAAACCTACCGGAGAACGTCTATGGCCGCCCCGCAACCCGCGCGGGCGTCGCCTGAGCTAGGTTTTGGGTTTGGTTGGGGTGTTGATGAGTAGCCAGTAGAGCAAAATAATTTCCGTTTGCGGCCCACACCGGACCTTGGCCGGTCCATCCAACGCCGCAGTGCAGCTTTCGCATTGCGGACATTCAGGCACTTCGCAACATTTTTTGGGGCCTACCAGTCGTTATATTTTGTTCTTCGATCTCAGGTTGGGGGTATGACATGCGGAGAAAGACAAACACGGGCCCAGAAATGCAAAATCAGCGCCAAAGAGCCCCGCAATAGCATACCTCCAAGGAGCGCCGGAGCGCCGGAAAAGCGCGAAACCGGCGCTGAAAGTATCGCCGAACCGCGACAAACCCCCCTGATTTATTGTTAAATCACTTCTTACAACCTGAACCATAAACGGGATAGAAATTGGACATTGCTATAAATTTGGCGAAAACTATTTCTGGATTTCGAATCTTATGCAGGGAATGGCGATGAACAGAGTATGACGCAGGTTGCTGGGGAGTTGCGGGTTGATTTTGTCAGCGGTGCGGTCGCGCATCGACTCCGGTTTGGAGGGGGGCGGGGGCAAGCACTGGCAAAAGCGATGGGGTTGCGCGCGGGTAAAACACCAATGATTGTTGATGCGACGGCTGGCTTGGGCCGCGATGCGTTTTTATTGGCGTCGTTGGGAGCGCAGGTCGTATTGATCGAGCGGTCTGAAAAAATGCACTCTTTGTTGGTTCTGGGCATGAATCGAGCCGCTAAAGAGGGAGGCGAATTTCGCGAGATTATTGGCCGCATGACGCTTCTGAAGGGAGATGCCAAGGATTTGCTGCCTCAGCTGTCTGGCGAAGCCATCTTGATTGATCCAATGCATCCTCAACGTAAAAACTCGGCGCTGGTAAAGCGCGAGTTACGTCAAGTCCGCGAGATCGTTGGAACGGATGATGACGCTGTAGACTTGGTGCGTGTGGCGCTCAAGAATGCGCGCAATCGTGTGGTTTTAAAATGGCCAGCGAAGGCTGATCCGATCGAAGGAATACAGCGATGTTCCCACCAAATACACGGAAAATCAACGCGTTACGATGTTTTTATGGTGGAATGAGGGACGCGGCGCAGGTTTCGGACTGTATTGATTGGTGAATGCACCTGCAGCGAACGCCCCCTTCCCGCCCTCCCTATACAACAGAACGCAGCCACCATAGGCAAGGGCCGGGCATGGCAAAATCCCCCGCCGAAATCGCCAGCTTCACCTTGCGTTACCCCTTGGCCGCAGCGCGCATGCAAGGTCAGAGAAGTGTGGAGGCGATCCCTCCGCCGATCACTCGGCCACGCAGTCGGCGAAGTATTGCGTCACGCCGTCGGCGTCGGCCTCTTGCACGAGGCCGTGGATGTCGGTCTCAAACCCCGGACATTCGCGCGCAAACTCGCGGTTGAACCTGAGGTATTCCACGATCTTTTGGTTGAACACTTCGCCGGGGATCAGCAGGGGGATGCCGGGCGGATAGGGCGTGACCAGGCTGGTGGTGATACGGCCCTCAAGCGCGTCGATGGGCACGCGTTGTGTGGTGCGCCGGGCGATGTGCGAAAACGCATCGGAAGGGGTCATGACCGGCGTGTGGTCGCTGAGATACATGTCCGTGGACAGGATCGCCACGTCGTATTTGGCGTAGAGCGTGTGCACATGCTGGCACAGATCGCGCAGGCCCATTGTCTCATAGCGCGGATACTTGGCGCAAAACTCGGGCATGGTCCGCCACATCGGCTGGTTCTTGCCATAGTCGTCCTTGAACTGCTGCAAGGCGGTCAGCAAGGTGTTCCAGCGGCCTTTGGTGATGCCGATGGTGAACAGGATGAAAAAGCTGTAGAGGCCGGTTTTTTCAACCACCACGCCGTGCTCGGCGAGGTATTTGGTCACGATAGAGGCGGGAATGCCCGTCTCCTCAAAGCGGCCATCCAGATTAAGGCCGGGGGTGACAATCGTGGCCTTGATCGGGTCAAGCATGTTGAAGCCGGGTGCCATGTCGCCAAAGCCATGCCAGGAGTCTTCGCCATCGGCTTTTTGCACGCCGTCAGCGTCGGTTCTGCGCAGCACCCAATCTTTGGTGCGACCGATGCCTTCTTCTTCAAGCGTGTCTGGGCCCCAGACCTGGAACCACCAGTCACCTTCGCCGAATTCATCGTCGATCTTGCGCATCGCCCGGCGAAAATCGAGCGCTTCGGCGATGCTTTCCTCGACCAGCGCGGTGCCGCCCGGCGGCTCCATCATGGCGGCGGCGACATCGCAACTGGCGATGATGCTGTATTGCGGGCTTGTGCTGATATGCATCAGGTAGGCCTCGTTGAAGAGGTGACGATCCAGTTTGACGTCTTGCGAATCCTGCACCAGAACGTGGCTGGCCTGGCTGATACCCGCGAGAAGTTTGTGAATGGATTGGGTGGCATAGGTGACCGATTGCCTGGGCCGTTCACGATTGCGCCCCATGGAATGGTAATTGCCATAAAACGGGTGGAAAGAGGCGTGCGGCAGCCAGGCCTCGTCAAAGTGCAGGTTTTCGACGTAGCCATCCAGCATGCCCTTGATAGTCTCGGTGTTGTAGAGCACCCCGTCATAGGTGGATTGCGTGAGCGTCATGATGCGCGGTTTGACGGTGTCGGCATCGACATGGGCGAGCAACGGATTGGCGCGGATCTTGGCCTTGATCGCGTCGATCTCGAACTCGGCTTTGGGGATCGGGCCGATGATACCATAGTGGTTGCGCGTCGGTTTGAGAAAGACCGGGATCGCGCCTGTCATGATGATGCTGTGCAGGATGGACTTGTGGCAATTGCGGTCCACCACGACCACGTCACCCGGCGCCACGGTATGGTGCCAGACCATCTTGTTAGAGGTCGAGGTGCCGTTGGTGACAAAGAAACAGTGATCGGCGTTGAAGATGCGCGCGGCGTTGCGCTCGGAGGCGCCTATGGCGCCGTTGTGATCCAGAAGCTGGCCCAACTCTTCGACCGAGTTGCAGACATCGGCGCGCAGCATGTTTTCGCCGTAAAACTGATGATACATCTGCCCAATCGGGCTTTTCAGAAAAGCAACGCCACCCGAATGACCCGGGCAATGCCAAGAATACGAACCGTCGTCTGCATAATGGAGCAAAGCCTTGAAGAACGGCGGCTGGATGCTTTCAAGATAGCTTTTGGCCTCGCGCAGGATGTGGCGCGCGACAAATTCCGGCGTATCTTCGAACATGTGAATAAAGCCATGCAACTCGCGCAGGATGTCGTTGGGCAGGTGGCGGCTGGTCTTGGTCTCGCCGTAGACGTAGATCGGCACTTCGGCGTTTTTCCAGCGCACTTCCTCGATGAAGTTACGCAGGTTCAGCACCGCCGGGTCAAGGTCTGGGCCGGGGCTGAATTCTTCGTCGTCAATCGACAGGACGAAAGCACTGGCGCGCGATTGCTGCTGTGCGAATTGCGACAGGTCGCCGTAACTTGTTACCCCCAACACTTCAAAACCTTCGTCTTCGATGGCCTTGGCCATCGCACGGATGCCGGAACCCGATGTGTTTTCGGAGCGGAAATCCTCGTCGATGATGACAATGGGGAAGCGGAACTTCATTTTACTCTCCTAGCGGGAAGAAAACAGTTGGCAATGGCGCAGCAAACCGAGATGGGCCCGGCCCTTTGATCCGGACCTTTTTGATTGCGTGGTCTCCGTTCGTGTTTCTTTCTGTTGACCTGAGTGAAGTCAAGGACCGTTTAGCAGCGCCTTGCGGCGCTCAAAGACGGCAGGCCGAATAGGACACAGCGTGCGGAAAGCCGTCATTGGATTCGGACAATAGTGTCTGAGATGGACGTTTCTGCAAACCAATCTGCATGGCGAGTACCTCACCATGTCGAGGACCCCTTCGGCATTGTATTTGAACTTTACTACCATAGTTATCAGGAGACCTATTTTGCCGGTGCCCATGCTGAACCGTCGCGATAGTCTTTGGATCACCCCAAGGTCTGACCAGAAAAGGAGCCGACCGATGACACAATCCGACAGTCGCAATCGCAAGTTTGTCCTGGCCAAACGCCCCAAGGGCGAACCCGATGACAACACGCTACGGCTTGAAACCGAGGACCTGCCGACCCCCGGCAAAGGCCAGATGTTGCTGCGCAACGAATATCTGTCGCTCGACCCTTACATGCGCGGCCGGATGAGTGATGCGCCCTCTTACGCGCCCCCGGTCGAGATCGGCGCGGTCATGGTGGGCGGCACCGTCGCGCAGGTCGTAAGTTCGGACGTCATTGGCTTTGCGACGGGCGATTGGGTCGTCGCGTTTGGCGGCTGGCAGGATTACGCCCTGTCCGACGGCACTGGCGTGATCAACATGGGCCATACCCCTGAAAACCCATCCTGGGCCCTTGGCGTGCTGGGCATGCCCGGCCTGACCGCTTGGGCCGCCCTGACGCAGATAGGCAAGCCGAAAGCGGGCGAAACTCTCGTCGTCGCCGGGGCAAGTGGGCCGGTGGGCGCGACGGTCGGTCAGATCGGCAAGATCATGGGCTGTCGCGTGATCGGTATCGCCGGCGGGGCCGAGAAATGCGCCCATGTGGTGGATACATTGGGGTTTGACGCCTGTATCGACTACAAGGCCGATGGGTTTGCTGGCGCGCTGAAAGCGGCCGTGCCGGATGGCATCGACATCTATTTCGAGAACGTCGGCGGCGCCGTGTTTGACGCGGTTCTGCCGCTGCTGAACCCGTGCGCGCGCATCCCGGTCTGTGGCCTCATCTCGCAATATAATGCCACCTCGCTGCCCGATGGGCCGGACCGGATAAGCCTTTTGATGGGCACGATCCTGCGCAAGCGCATGACCATGCGTGGCTTTATCGTGTTTGATGATTTCGGCCATCTTTACCCGGACTTCGCCAAGCAGATGGGCGATTGGGTGAGCCACGGAAAGATCAAGTACCGCGAGGAAATGATCGCGGGTCTGGAACAAGCCCCGGCGGCGTTCGTTGGTCTTCTGAAAGGCGAGGCTTTCGGCAAGCGTGTCATCAAGCTGAGCGACTGATACCAAACAACAAAAGGCGATATTCTGATGAAAATTCTTATGGTTCTCACATCCCACGACCAGCTGGGCGACACCGGCAACAAGACCGGCTTCTGGCTCGAGGAATTCGCGGCCCCCTACTATGTCTTCAAGGACGCAGGGGCCGAGATCACGCTGGCCTCGCCCAAGGGCGGCCAGCCGCCGCTTGATCCCAACAGCGACGCGGACGACGCCCAGACCGAAGCCACCAAACGCTTCAAGGGCGACGAGGCCGCCCAAAAGGAGCTGGCGAAAACGGCAGTCCTGTCCACCATCTCTGCCGATGGCTTTGACGCAATCTTTTATCCCGGCGGTCACGGCCCCCTCTGGGACCTGGCCGAAGATGACGCCAGCAAGGCCCTGATCGAGACCTTCGCCGCAAGCGATCGCCCCATCGGCGCGGTCTGCCACGCCCCGGCGGTGTTCAAACATCCCAAGGGCACGGATGGCAAACCCCTTGTCGCGGGTCGCAAAGTGACAGGCTTTACCAATACCGAGGAAGAGGGCGTCGGCCTTACCGAGGTCGTGCCATTCCTGGTCGAGGACATGCTGACCGCCAATGGCGGCACCTATCAGAAAGGCGAGGACTGGGCGTCTTTCGTGGTGACCGACGGCAAGCTGGTGACCGGCCAAAATCCAGCCTCGTCCGAAGCCGCAGCGCGCAAGCTGCTCAGCCTTCTGTAAGATCTGGCTTCTGTAAGATCTGGCTTCTGTAAGATCTGGGCGCGGGGTGCCTTTCAGGTGGCCCCGCCTCGAATGCCCGCTTTCGGTGGCGTTCTATTTGGACCACGGCCCTGAAAACCCCCTTTGGGGCCGTCTTTTTCACTCAGGGACTCGCCAGTAACTCGAACACACTCTCGCGATCCGACAGCACCAGCAAAAGGACCAGATCACCCGGCTGAACCTGGTCAAGGATCAGTCTTGCTCCATCGGACGGCGAACCGGCGGGCAGGATGTGTTCGGGCTTGATCCCGGCGGCGATGGCTGACGCTTTGATCAGACGTGGCGTTTCACCCAAGGCACGACCGCGCAAATAATCTGCGATTTCTGCGGCAACGATCAGGTCGGGCTGAAACTGCAGCGCCGTTGTCGCCGCTTCATCAATATCGTGATCTGAGCGGTCACCGGGTTGGCTCAGCATCAGGAACCGCCGGGCCGAGGGGAACACCGCCAAGGCATCGCACACCGCCGCAATCGAATGGGGGTTGTGGGCGAAATCAATAAACACCCGCGCGCCATTATAGCGGAACTCATTGAAGCGGCCGGGATTGTCGCGGGGATCGGACACAAAGCCTGCAAGCCCGGCCCGGATCGCATCGCGCGGAATGCCGAGCGCCGTGCAGACACACAGCGCCGCAAGCGCGTTGCGGACATTGTGCTTGGCCGCCCCTGCAAAGGTGATCGGCACGTCTGTGACGGCAATCGACCATGTCTCGGCGGTGCCGTCGAAAAACACCAACGCGCCCCCCTTGAGATAGGCACACGGTTGGCCAAGGGCGCGCGCCTGCGTGATCAGGGGCGCTGTGGCATCAAGCGAAAACCACCAGATCGCCGCGCTCACGTTGCCAGCCTCGTGCACCACATTCGGATCATCCGCGTTCAGCACAAGAGCGCCATCTGTCGCCAATGCGCGCGCAACCGCAAACTTGGCTTGGGCCAGTTCGGGCAGCGTCATCACCCCGTATTCGCCCAAATGATCCTTCGCAACGTTCGTCACCACGGCCACGCGGGCGCGCCGGGTTGCCAAGCCGCGGCGCAAAATCCCGCCGCGTGCCACTTCCAGGCAGGCGATCTCAACCCGGCTATCGCGCAGAACCATCCGCGCACCGCCAGGGCCGGAATAGTCCCCGCGATCAAGCACATCCTCGCCGACCTGCACCATATCGGTCGAGGTGAGCCCGACCACCCTGCCCGCCGCGCGCGCTATCGCGGCGCAAAGGCGGGTCGTGGTGGTCTTGCCATTGGTGCCGGTGATGAAGGCCAGCGGCACGTCGTGATACTCTGACCACTCAAGGTCCTGCGGGGCTGGCAAAGCGCCAACCGGCCATGTGCGCGACCCCGCCCCGTGCCCGATTGAAACCTCGTCATCATCGCAAAGGATGTCGACGTCATGCGCCACGGCCGCCGCGATCAGGGCGATCAGAGCCGGGTTTGCCTCTTGCACCATGACCGTTCTCAGATCACTGATCATCTGATCAAACGGCATCGGCTCGGTCTGCAACAGCTCTGCCGCGCAAAAATGCCATGCGGTCTGGACGACGAAGATCGCCGAGTAAAGCTGATCAAGTGGCGCAGAGATCGCCAGATTGACGCCCCCGCGAAACCGGCGACAGGTCAGGTCTTCACCGCTCCAGCCAAGCGCATCAAGCACACGGCGCGCATGTGTCTGCCACAGGCCTGTCAGGGCGTCGGGATCAATATCCTCAAAGTAGATATCCAGCACCGCGCCGGGGCGGCCCCAGATAAGGCCCGGCCCGGTCAGCCGACGCGCAGGCTCGACACGGATGTGATCGCTCTGCGCCCAAGGGATATCAAGCGCGCTCTCCAGCTGTTCGATACGATCCATCTCAGCGTCCTGTTCAATCACCGTCTTCGACATCATCGCGGGCCAGTCGAACACCACGCGCATCGCGGACCATGCTTGAATCGCCGTCGATCATTTCCTCGAAGGGAACAGCAGACTGAAGGCCGACTGAGCTCGGCGTCGCAGGCTCGCTTTTATCAGGCGCGTTGAAATAGATGATCTGTTTCCAACAGCGCGCAGAGCTGTCGCCGAAGATGATGACAAGATCGCCGGGCTGCGCCATCTCAAGACTTGCGGCAACCGCGGCTTCCTCATTGGGAATGACAGATATCTGATCCTCGGACATGCCATTTTTGAGAAACTCGGCCCTGAACATCTGCGGGATCTCGTCATCGCCGCGTTTGCGTCGGTCATCGTCCGCCTTGCAGATATAGTGGTCGAAATGCCCCGACAGAGTGCGGGCCGCATCTGCGACATCAACGTCACGGCGATCTCCCGGTATCGAGAGCACGACAATGCGGCGCCCCTTGACGTCAAGGCGGTCGGCAAGATTTGCCATCGCGCTTAGGGCAGCAGGGTTGTGACCATAATCGAGGATCACCTTGAAGGGATGCTCGTCAAACACATTCATGCGGCCCGGCGCCTGAAAAAAGCTGGTGTCGAAGGTGCGCAGCCCGTGGCGGATATTGTCCAGATGAACGCCGAAACTATAGGCCATCGCCGCCGCGAACATCGCGTTCTGAACGTTATGAATGGCCTTGCCTTCAAGCGTTGCGGGGATCAGATGCGACCACAGCACCGGCATGTGCAACCCATTGTCATAGATCGTCAGCATGTCGCCGTTCATGCCCTGCTCAAGCACGATTGCCTTGCCGCCTGCCTTTATATGCTCTTTTACCAGAGAGTGGCCGGGATTGACGGTGACATAAAAGAGTGAACCGACATCGGCATAATCGGCCATCTTCAGGCAGTTGATATCGTCGGCATTCAGCACCGCGGTTTGCGTCGCACTTTCAATGACCACGCGCTTGACCACGGCCAATTGCTCGACCGTCTCGACGCCGCCCAGACCAAGATGATCGGCAGATACGTTCAGACAGGCCGCAACATCGGACTGCTGATAGCCAAGGCCACTGCGCATCAGCCCGCCGCGCGCCGTTTCCATCACCGCGAAATCAACCGTGGGATCACGCAGCACCATCTGCGCCGATTTGGGGCCGGTCATATCGCCCTTGACGCTAAGCTTGCCATCCACATAGACTCCGTCGGTCGAGGTCATACCGACGATCTTGCCGCTGGCCTTCATGATATGGCCCAGCATGCGCGACGTCGTG
>CBDTZA010000018.1:0-11920 GCA_965364785.1 uncultured Roseovarius sp.
GTCAGTGGGGTAGTATAACCGTGTCGAGAAAATCAAAAACGCTCATGAGAGCGTACTATTCTGCCCCCTCTGGCATCAAACCCCTATCAGTCTGACGGCGCGAACTGGTCTGCTTTGGCGCGGGCCCACCGCGCCCGATAGCCGCCCGGATCATCCTTGCCCGCTTTGAGCAGAAAGCCGACCGGCAGGATTGCAAATGCCTCATCGCCGGTGACCATCTGTGCATCGCTTTGCCGGATCATAAGGTGACGCGGCAGAAACTCGCCCGGATTGGACAGGCCGGCCGCGCCGGTCATTTCGCCAAGCGCGACCAATGTATTGCGATGAAAGCTAGCGACCCGTTTGCTTTTGCCGACCGGATCAAGTGCGCGCTGGCGCAGCGGATCTTGCGTGGCAACCCCGACAGGACAGTGGTTGGTGTGACAGGCCTGTGCCTGAATACAGCCGATCGCGAACATATAACCACGCGCGGAATTGCACCAATCCGCCCCAAGCGCCAATGCGCGGGCGATATCAAAGGCCGAGACGATCTTGCCTGCTGCCCCAATCTTGATCCGGTCACGCAGACCCGCGCCGCGCAGGGTGTTGTGCACAAAGGTAAGCCCCTCGATCATCGGCATCCCGACGTGATTGGCAAATTCCAACGGTGCGGCCCCCGTGCCCCCTTCGGTGCCGTCAACAACAATGAAGTCTGGCGTGAATTTGCTTTCGATCATCGCCTTGACCATGCACATGAATTCGCGCCGGTGACCGATGCAAAGCTTGAACCCCACCGGCTTGCCGCCCGACCTGTCGCGCAACAGCTTAAGAAATTGCATCATCCCGATCGGGGTGGAAAAGGCGGAATGCGAGCCCGGCGACACGCAATCCTGCCCCATCGGTACGCCGCGCGCTTCGGCAATTTCGGGGCTGATTTTCGAGGCGGGCAACATGCCGCCATGGCCGGGTTTTGCGCCTTGGCTAAGCTTCAGCTCGATCATCTTGATCTGTGGGCTGGCCGACTGTTCGGCAAAGCGATCCGCGTTGAAGGTGCCATCATCGTTGCGGCAGCCAAAATAGCCCGATCCGACCTCATAAATCAGATCGCCACCGCCTTCGCGGTGATAACGGCTTACACCGCCTTCACCGGTGTCATGGGCAAACCCGCCGATTTTGGCCCCCATGTTCAGCGCCAGAATGGCATTGGCTGAAAGCGCGCCAAAGCTCATCGCGGAGATGTTGTAGATTGAGGCGTCATAGGGCTGGGCGCAGTCAGGCCCGCCAATGCGCACGCGAAAATCAGTATCCTCAAGATGCTTTGGCATCACCGAATGCGTCACCCAGGAATAGCCCGCATCATAAACCCGCATGCGCGTGCCAAAGGGGCGCTTATCCTCCATCCCCTTGGCGCGCTGATAGACAAGCGAGCGCGCGTCGCGGCTAAAGGGTTCTTCGTCCTGATCGCTTTCAATAAGATACTGGCGAATCTCGGGGCGAATGCCCTCAAACAGAAACCGCATATGCCCGACGACCGGATAATTGCGCAGGATCGAGTGGCTGTTCTGGGTCACATCCAGGATGCCAAGCACCGTCAACCCCGCGAAAAACACCAGTGGGATCAGCATCCAGATTGACCAGAAAAGGCCAATGAGGGACACAAACGCCAGCAGCCCCGACACAGCAAAAGCCGCAAAGCGCCCCATTTCATTTATTTTTGGCATATGGTTGTCCTTTCAAGTTCCGCGCATCTATACGACGGCAAATCTAAATTTATGCCTTATTGCAGCAGCAAGGGCATCATCAGCGATGCGAGGCTCAAAACCAAAAAGAATCCGGCCATATCGGTAATTGTTGTCAAAAGCGGGCCACTGGCCACCGCCGGATCCTGACCCACGCATTTCAAAAGCAGGGGTACGACACCGCCAATCGACACCGCAATCACCGTGTTAAGCGCAAGCGCAAGGCCGATAACGAGGCCAAGGTAAGGGTTCCCTTTCCACGCCCAACAAACAAGTCCGATGAGAATACCAAGCACGACACCGTTGATCACGCCGACAGAGACCTCTTTAAGCCAGACGTGCAGGGCATCCTTGGGTCGCACCAGACCGAGTGACAGCTCGCGCATGGTCACGCCGACCGCCTGATTGCCGGAACACCCGCTCATGTCCGACACCATCGGCAGGAACACCGCGATGGCGATGACGGCGGCGAGGGTCTCTTCATAGGCCGAGATCACGCTTGCCGCGATAATGTTGAGAACGATATTGGCCGACAACCATGCCAGCCGACGCCGCGACCGGATCGCCAGAGGCATTGTGCGAAGCTCGTCGCCCACGATCCCTTGCAAGCGCAGGTTATCGCCCTCAGCGCGCGCAAGAATGGCCGCATCGACAGCCGTGCGGGAAATGACGCCGACCAGAGCCTTGGCCTCGTCCACAACCGGAAATCCAAGAAAGTCATAGTCGTTAAACAGGTCCTGAAGGGTATCAAGCGTGGCCTGCGCATCAACCGTCATCGGCGCAATCATGATATCTTCAAGTTTGGCACTGCGCTTGGCCGTCAGCAGCCCGCGCAATGACACAACCCCAACCGGATGACCGCTATCATCGACGATATAGGGATGCTGACCGTTGTATCGCTCAAGGTCTTCATCATCGCTGGCTAGGCTGCGCAACACGGCGCCAACGGTCTGGTTGGGACGGAACGTAAAGGCATCGGCCAGCATCAGACCACCGGCGGTTCCGGCGTCATATTCGGCCAGTCGGCGCACCCCGGCGGCGTCTTCCGGGTCAAGCCCGGCGAGAATCGCATCGGCGTCTTCGCGGTCAAGTTCGGCCAGAACATCGGCCTGAACGTCAGAATCGAGTTCGTTGAAAATTTCAACCGCTTTGGCCGTTTCCTGCCCTTCGATCAATTCACCGGCAAGTTCCAGAGGCGCCTCGTCAATCAGGCGCGAGGCCATTTCCGGCGAGAGCAAAGCGATAAGCGCGTCGCGCTCTGCATGTGAAAATGTCAGGACTTCACGCAGGCCTTCACTTATGGTTACACTGTCAAGAAGCGTATCAAGCCGGGCGCCGTCAGCTTGGGCAAATGCCGCGCTAACATCCTCTGAAATATCAATTTTTTCTATGACCTCATCGTCAAGTAGGGGGGTATTCATAACGTGGCTTCCTTTTTGGTGACAGCCAGTGACATCGACGAGGCGGCTTGTTGCAGCGGCGGTTTTCCCGCTCTGCAACCGCCATCCCTCAAGACGGTCTTGAGCCATTTCAAAGAGTGGTCTTTACGCGGCTCCGGCGCGGTTTGGTTAATATTATATATCTGACTTGATCAAAATAATAAACACTACTAGCCTCTTGATAAGAAGTGAAAACAGTGCAGACTAGTCGGATAGGATACAGACGGAGCGCGAAACGGTAACGTACAAAACGATGTACGCAAGTTTTGATGCAAGACGAAAATGAACGAGACCATCCTTTTCAGGACGGCGAACGAAATAACGATAACCGGGAGAACCCTATGAAGCTTTTCAAATCACTTGCCCTTGCCGGGGCCATGATGGCCGGCACGGTGAGTTTCGCACAAGAACAGTTCATCACCATCGGCACCGGCGGCCAGACCGGCGTTTACTTTGTGGTTGGCCAATCCATCTGTCGTCTGGTGAACCGCACCACGGCGGAAACCAACCTTAAATGCACGGCCCCCTCAACCGGTGGCTCGATCGCCAATATCAACGCCATCATGGCGGGCGACATGGATATGGGCGTGGCCCAGTCCGACTGGCAGTATCACGCCTATAACGGCACCTCCGAATTTGAAGGCAAGCCGTTCAAAGACGAGCGCGCCGTGTTCTCGGTTCATGGCGAGCCGTTCACTGTGATTGCGCGCGCGGATTCCGGGATCAAAACCTTTGCTGATCTCAAGGGCAAACGCGTTAACATCGGCAACCCCGGTTCAGGTCAGTACGCCACGATGCAAGTCGTGATGGACGCGCTTGGCTGGACGCTGGATGATTTTGCACTTGCCTCAGAGCTGAAGCCCGCAGAACAGGCCACCGCCCTCGGCGACAACAAGGTTGATGCGATCATCTATACCGTTGGCCACCCCAATGGCTCGATCCAAGAGGCCGTTTCAACAGTTGACGCGGTTCTCATTCCGGTGACCGGTCCCGAGATCGACAAACTGATCGCGGACAATCCGTTCTATGCTGCGGCCACCGTGCCCGGCGGGATGTATGAAGGATCGCCCGACGACATTAAGACCTTTGGCGTCAAGGCAACCTTCGTGACTTCTGCGAAAGTCGATGACGAGGTCGTCTATCAGGTTGTTAAGGCTGTTTTTGACAACTTTGACCGGTTCAAGCGCCTGCACCCGGCGTTCGAAAACCTGACCGAAGAAGGCATGATCAATGACGGTCTGTCCGCACCTCTGCATGACGGCGCACTGCGCTATTACAAAGAGCGCAGCTGGAAGTAAGGCCAGCGGCCTTATCGAGACCTGAATAATCGATGCGGCAAAAAGGGTTTTGCCGCATCGGACCTTAAGACACAGCAATCAAGCGCCTGATCAACGGGCCGCGGGGGACTGACATGTCGGACAATCCAAATCAACAGCAGGCGGCAAGCCGTGGCGGTCTTTCACAGGAAGAACTCGACGCTCTTGTCGCCTCATCCGATACGGGTGGGCGGGGCACTACGGGCACTGTCGGCATCTTTCTGACCTGCGTCGCCCTTGCCTGGTCGCTGTTTCAGCTTTGGATTGCCTCACCCATTCCGTTCATGGTCGGGTTTGGCGTGTTCAACGACACCGAAAGCCGGTCCATCCATCTGGCCTTTGCGATTTTCCTAGCCTTCGCCGCCTTCCCGGCGGCGCACACCAAATTTCAGCTAGGCCTTGGCGTCGTCGTGCCTGTTATGCTTGCGTTCCTGTTCATGGTTGGCGCGAAAGAGAACGCCGTTACCTGGTGGATTCCGCTGGTGGCGATTGCCCTTGTCGCGGCGATCTTGCTGGGGTCCCCCAAGGACAAGATCCCGGTCTGGGAATGGGCGATGGGCGTCGTTGGCGCCTTGGCCGCGCTTTATCTTTACGTCTATTACCGTGATATTGCCGGCCGCGTCGGCGCGCCGATCCTTCAGGATTTCGTCGTTGCCGTGATCGGTCTGATGCTCTTGCTTGAGGCGACGCGCCGCGCGCTTGGGCCGGCATTGATGATCGTGGCGTCGGTCTTTCTGATCTACACCGTGCTTGGGCCCTATATGCCCAGCATCATCGCCCATAAGGGCAACAGCCTGTCGGAGATTGTGAACCACCAGTGGATCACAACCGAGGGCGTTTTTGGTATTGCTTTGGGTGTCTCGACCTCATTCGTCTTCCTGTTTGTGCTGTTCGGCTCATTGCTGGACCGGGCCGGGGCGGGCAATTATTTCATTCAGGTCGCCTTTAGCCTGATGGGTCACATGAAGGGCGGGCCGGCCAAGGCCGCGGTTGTGTCCTCGGCGATGACCGGGCTTATCTCTGGCTCATCCATCGCCAACGTTGTGACCACCGGCACCTTTACCATCCCGCTGATGAAGAAGGTGGGCTTTAGCTCTGAAAAGGCCGGCGCGGTCGAGGTTGCCAGCTCAGTCAACGGCCAGATCATGCCGCCCGTGATGGGGGCTGCGGCCTTCCTTATGGTCGAATATGTCGGCATTCCCTATTTTGACGTGGTCAAACACGCCTTTCTGCCCGCCGTGATCAGCTATATAGCGCTGGTTTATATCGTGCATCTTGAGGCGCTTAAGGCCGGCATGGAAGGCCTGCCGCGCGCCTACACACCCAAGCCGATCGTGCAGCGCCTGATCGGCATCGCCTTTACCATCGCCGTGATTTGCGCCACCTCGTTTGCGGTTTACTACGGTATGGGCTGGATCCGCCCGGCGTTTCCGCATTCGGCGGGTTACATCATCTTTGCCTTCATATCGCTGGTCTATGTGGGCCTGCTTTATGTTGCCTCGAAAGAAGAGCCGCTTGAGCTTGATGACCCGGATGCACCGGTGTTGACGCTGCCCCTGCCTGGGCCGACGATCCGGTCGGGTCTGCATTTCATCCTGCCGGTTGTGGTTCTGGTCTGGGCGCTGATGGTGGATCGTCTTTCACCGGGCCTGTCGGCCTTTTGGGCGACCGCCTATATGGTGTTCATCCTGCTGACCCAACGCCCGCTGACCGCAATCATGCGCGGTGAGGGCAAGCTTGGCGCGGCTATTCAACAAGGCGGCAAAGACCTGATCGACGGGTTGGAAACCGGCGCGCGCAACATGATCGGCATTGGCATTGCCACCGCAACCGCCGGTATTATTGTTGGCGCAGTTAGCCAGACCGGTGTCGGCTCGGCGCTTGCCGATGTGGTCGAGGTGCTATCGGGTGGCAACATCCTGGCCATTCTGTTCCTGACTGCGGTCTTGTCGCTTATCCTTGGTATGGGCCTGCCGACCACCGCGAACTATATCGTTGTGTCGGCTCTTTTGGCCCCGGTCATCGTGACCCTTGGCCAGCAGAACGGGTTGATCGTGCCGCTGATCGCGGTGCATCTCTTTGTGTTCTACTTTGGGATCATGGCCGATGTGACGCCGCCTGTGGGCCTTGCGAGCTTTGCGGCTGCGGCCGTGTCGGGCGGTGATCCGATCAAGACCGGGGTTATCGCGTTCTTTTATTCGCTGCGAACCGCCGCCTTGCCGTTCCTGTTCATCTTCAACACCGAATTGCTGTTGATTGGGGTGACATGGGTGCAGGGGGTCTTTGTCTTCATTGTCGCGACGGTTGCCATGCTGCTGTTTGCGGCAGCCACTCAGGGGTGGTTCATTGCCAAGAACCGGATTTATGAAACGCTGGCCTTGCTGTTGATTGCCTTTACCTTGTTCCGTCCGGGGTTCTGGATGGATATGGTGTCGCCGCCCTATAGCGAAGAAAACCCGACCGAGATTGCCGCCGCTGCGATGGCGACGCCTGTGGGCGAGGATCTGCGGCTTCGGGTGAAGGGCGTCAATGACCTTGGCGACCCGATCGAGTTTGTGGCCGTGTTGACGATCCAGGACGGCGCAACCGGTGAAGACCGGCTGAGCAATGCCGGTCTGGCGTTCCGCGACGATGGCGGGACCCTGTTCATCGACGATGTTGCCTTTGGCAGTGCGGCGGAAACCGCAGGGCTTGATTGGGATCAGGAAGTGTTGCGCGTGCTGCGCCCGGTGGGTCAGCCCAGCAAATACCTGATGTTCATTCCGGCGCTCCTGCTCTTGGGGTTTGTCGTCTTCCTTCAGCGGGGCCGCAATGCACGCGCGCCGCGCAAAACCGCCACCGCCTGAGGAGAGAGAGAATGTTTAAAACAATCCTGCTCACAATTGATCTGAATGCGCCGGCGACCTGGAAAAAGGCCCTGCCACAAGCGATAGAGCTTGTGCGCAGCTCAAAGGGTAAATTGCACATCATGTCGGTGGTGCCGGATATGGGCACGCCTCTGGTCGAAGGGTTTTTCCCCGAGGATTTCGAGGCCAAGGCCGTCGCCGCCGCAAACGCGGCGCTGAATGCGCTGGTTATTGCCGAGGTGCCCGAAGATGTTGACGTGAAACAGCATCTGGCCTTTGGTAAGATTCACAAGAAAGTTCTCACAGTCGTTGAGGAAATCAGCTGTGATCTGGTGATCATGGCCTCGCACAAGCCCGACCGCCTGCGCGAGTTTCTTGTCGGTTCGAATGCAGACAGAATTGTGCGCAGATCACCTGTTTCCGTTCTGGTGGTTAGGGCGTAAAAGGTGGTCAAAGCAGAGATCCCTAGTGTCCGTTCCGGGCCGCTCTGCCAGCACGGAGAGCTGACACTATGACCCCTTTCGCAATTGCCGGCGTACAAATGTACGTCAACGCCCTTCAACCCAATGTTGATGGCATGCTGCACCGTCTGGACGTGCTCATGGCGCGCTTCCCCTGGACACAGATGGTGCTATTCAGCGAGCTTGCGCCCTTTGGCCCGCTCGACAAATTCACCCTGCCCGCCGAGAACGAAACAATTAATCGCTTTTGCGAGGCGGCGCGGCGGCACAAGATCTGGCTGATCCCCGGCTCGATGTTCCTGACCTCGCCGGTGGATGGTCGCATCTATAATACCTCGCTGGTGATCAACCCCGATGGGGACGTTATCCGCCGTTATGCCAAGATGTTTCCGTTCCTGCCTTACGAGGCGGGTATCGCACCGGGCACCGAATTCTGTGTCTTTGACGTGCCGGATGTGGGCCGCTTTGGCCTGTCGATCTGTTACGATATGTGGTTCCCGGAAACCACCCGCGAGCTGACAAGTCAGGGCGTAGAAGTGCTGCTTCACCCGGTTCTGACCGGCACCACCGACCGCGATGCGGAACTTGCCATCGCCCGCGCCACCGCGGCGCAGTTTCAGTGCTATGTGTTTGATGTGAACGGCCTTGGCACCGGTGGTATCGGCAAATCTCTGGTGGTTGATCCGACATCTTTGGTGCTGCATCAGTCGGGCGGACAAGAGGACATGTTCCCGATTGAGGTCGACCTTTCGATGGTACGCCGTCAACGCGAAACCGGGATGAAGGGTCTGGGTCAGGTACTCAAAAGCTTCCGCGACCGAGCGGTTGATTTCTCGTCCTATGATCGCGCCAGCACCACCAACGACTATCTGAAATCACTTGGGCCGCTGGAAATTCCCCAACAGGGATCACGCGCCGGGTTGCATGTGGATGTGCCCGCCGATGCCGAGGCCGAAGAACGCAATCACAAACACGCCCTTGGGTATGGAACAACGCCTTTCGAGGGCAGAACAACAGTCGGCTAGAGCGCGAGATTGCGGGTGCTTTGTGCCCGTGACCAATTGATCGCACTCTGGCCCAAAAAGCGGGAAAATGATCGATGGGCTCTGTAAGCGACTACTATTCCGCAACGCAGCTTCGCTCTGACAGGTGGAGCGCGTTGCGCGAGGCGGCGACTTCGATTTGCCGGGAACGGGAGGCCAAAAAGATTGCCGCCCTCAAATTACAAGTTACCGAGTTGTTTGACGGGCTTGCGGTGATCGAGCCCTATTGGGCGTTTCCCGGCATGGCGGCCTTTGACCACATGCGTCGCCAATTTGAGCATGGCAATTTCGACGATCTGTCCTTTGGGATCAACCGGGTCAAGCGCGCGCTTACAACCGGGGCCTATCGACGCCGTTCTATCCCGCTTGATCGCGATAGCCTCGACGACGAAGAACACAATGACGAGGCGATGCTATCGCCCGAAGCGCGCGCCATGGCGCGGCCCTATTTCGAGGTGCTGATCGTTGACAACGTCAGCGAACAGCAAGAGCGGTGGCTGAAGTCCAATGTCACAAAGATGCGCCGCCCCGAGGACCCGTTTCATTACGAGGCGGTCGTTGTGCCCAGTCTGGAAGACGCGCTGATTGCGGTGCTGTTTAACCACAACATTCAGGCAATTGTCGTGCGTCCCGGTCTGGTTCTGAAATCAAAGAACGACAATGAAATTCTGGCCAAATACCTGAATACCACCAGTGAATTCGGCGAAATTGATACGATGTTGCCCGAAAACTATGGGCCAGAGCTGTGCCGTCTGATTGACCGGGTTCGGCCCGAGCTTGACGCTTACCTCGTCACCGAACGCTCGGTCGAGGATATCGCGGGCCTTGATCTTGGGATTTGTCGGCGGGTTTTCTACAACCAGGAAGACTTTATGGAGTTGCACCTGAATATTTTGCGCGGGGTTGAGGCCCGCAACAAGACGCCGTTCTTTACCGCGCTTGTGAACTATTCAAAACAGCCCACCGGCGTGTTTCACGCAATGCCGATCAGCCGCGGCAAATCGATCACTCGCAGCCATTGGATTCAGGATATGGGCGCGTTTTACGGCCCCAACATCTTCCTGGCGGAAACCAGCGCCACATCAGGCGGGCTGGATAGCCTGCTGGAGCCGCACGGCCCGATCAAAGAGGCACAGGAACTGGCCAGCCGGGCGTTCGGATCAAAGCAGACGTTTTTTGCCACCAACGGCACCTCGACCTGTAACAAGATCGTGGTTCAGGCACTGGTGCGCCCCGGTGACATCGTGCTGGTCGACCGTGATTGCCACAAATCACACCATTACGGCATGGTTCTGGCCGGGGCCGAGGTTGTCTATCTCGATAGCTATCCACTGAATGAATATTCGATGTACGGCGCGGTGCCGCTGCGCGAGATCAAGCATCAACTTCTGGCGCTCAAGGCGGCCGGCAAGCTGGATCGCGTGCGCATGCTCTTGCTGACCAACTGTACCTTTGACGGGCTGGTCTATAACGTTGAGCGGGTGATGGAGGAATGTCTGGCGATCAAGCCCGACCTTGTGTTCCTGTGGGATGAGGCATGGTTTGCCTTTGCCCGCTTTAACCCGACCTATCGCCAGCGGACCGGCATGCGGACCGCCAACAACCTGCGCCGTCGCCTGCGCACCGACGCGCATCGCCGCACTTATGAGGCCCAGCAGCAAGAGCTGGCCAATGCGCCGGATGAGGTATGGCTGGAGACCCGGCTTATCGCGCCGCCTGATGCGCGCATTCGCGTTTATGCCACGCAATCGACGCATAAAACGCTGACCTCGCTACGGCAGGGCTCGATGATCCACGTCAACGATCAGGACTTCAAAGGCGAGGTCGAGCAATCGTTCCACGAAGCCTATATGACCCACACGTCGACCTCGCCCAACTATCAGATTATCGCCTCACTGGATGTCGGACGCCGTCAGGTGGAACTTGAAGGCTTTGAGTTTGTGCAGCGCCAGATCGAGGCGGCGATGTCGATGCGCAAGGCGATCAGCAGCCACCCCTTGTTGCAGAAATATTTCAAGGTTCTCACGGCCGGCGACATGATCCCCGAGCATCACCGCCAAAGCGGCGTCACCAGCTATTTCGACAATAATCAGGGCTGGACCGACATGTGGGATTGCTGGGAGCAGGACGATTTCGTGCTGGATGCCACCCGCGTGACCCTGGCGGTTGGCGGCACTGGCTGGGATGGCGATACGTTCAAGACCGATATCCTGATGGACAAATACGGGATCCAGATCAACAAGACTTCGCGCAATACCGTGTTGTTCATGACCAATATCGGCACCACACGGTCATCCGTGGCCTATCTGATCGAGGTGCTTGTCGAGATCGCCAAAGATCTTGACGATCTGCTGGATGATGCGTCGAACATGGAGCGGCTTTCGTTTGACCGACGGGTGAAAAACCTGACTGAAAACTATCCGCCGCTGCCGGATTTCAGCCGCTTTCACGATGCGTTCCGGCCCGATAACCTGACGCCCGAGGGCGATATCCGGACGGCCTATTACCTTAGCTATGACCTCAAGAACTGTGACTATCTGGAACTGGATGGATCGCTGAAAGACGCGCTTGAAGCAGGAAAAGAGGTGGTTTCCGCCAGCTTTATCATCCCCTATCCGCCAGGCTTTCCAATCCTGGTGCCGGGGCAGGTGATCAGCAAGGAAATCCTTGCCTTCATGCGCGCGCTCGACGTCAATGAAATACACGGCTACCGCGCCGATCTTGGGTTGCGCGTTTTCACACCAGAGGCCTTGGCCGCCTTGCCCAAGGCAAAAGTCATCAAGCCTGAAGCCGAAAAAAAAGGGAAGGGAAAATAATATGACAACAGTGCTCAAGAACATCTCGGAGATCCGCCGGTTTTTTCACCGCAATGAGGATCCGATTTACTTTATTTCGGCCACAAACTTTAACCTTCTTGGCCTTGATGAGTGGGTAAAGAACTTCAAATATATCTGCTATATCGACTGTTATGGCGGCAAGCACCCCAACGTGTTCTGCCCCTCGGAACAGCCCCATGCAGAGTTCCAGTCGATCGAGGACATCAACAACTATCTGTTGCAGCACAAAGAGGTGATTGATTTCGTCAAGCGGCGCGGTG
>CBDTZA010000019.1:0-11637 GCA_965364785.1 uncultured Roseovarius sp.
GGACCGAAGTTCTCACGGAAATCTGGGAAGTCCTCAGCGGACGGATAGTCGCGATGCTCCGGCTCCTCTTCGGCATTGAGGTGGTACAAGTTGCCGAAGAACTCATCGAACCCATGGTTCGTCGGGAGGAACTTGTCCTGATCGCCGAGGTGGTTCTTGCCGAACTGTCCAGTCGCGTAGCCCTGCTCCTTGAGTGCACGGGCCGAACCAAAGAGGTCGGACGACAGCACCGCGATACGCGCCTCTGGAAAAAGGGCTGTCGCCTCTTCGGCCAGCCGCTCGACACCGGGGCCAACCGCCGCAAGCCGGTCCTCGGCGCCACAGGACGGGCAGGTCGTCGGCAACGGCGCGCTCTCCCCGCATTGATGACAGACAAGGCGTTTCTGAAACCGGTGCTCGACCATGCGCGCATCGCATTGCTCACAGCCGATCTGATGCCCGCAGGCCCGACAGATCGTGGTCGGCGCATAACCGCGCCGGTTGAGGAACAAAAGCACCTGTTCGCCCTTGGCAATCCTGTCATTGGCGGCGGCCTGAAGGCTGGGCGAAATCCAGCGGTTCGACGGAAGCTTTTGCACCCGCATGTCAATCGCGGCCAGTTCCGGCATCACCGCCACACCGTAGCGCGCGTTCAACTCAAGCCGGTCATATTTACCCGCCTCGGCATTGGCCCAGCTTTCAAGGCTCGGCGTGGCCGAAGCCAGAACAACCCGCGCGCCGCAAATCGCCGCGCGCAGCACCGCCATGTCGCGGGCATTATAAAGAACGCCGTCTTCCTGTTTGTAGGAGCTGTCGTGTTCCTCATCGACAATGAGCAGGCCAAGGTTCTGGAACGGCAAGAACAGCGCCGAGCGCGCGCCGACCACCATCTGTGCCCCGCCTTGCCCGACCATTTTCCAGGTGCGGCGGCGTTCGGTCATGGTGACCCCGGAATGCCATTCCGCCGGGCGCGCCCCAAAGCGCACCTCGACCCGATTTAGAAACTCTGCCGTGAGGGCGATTTCCGGCAAGAGCACAAGCGCCTGACGCCCCTGGCGCAGGGCCTCTGCCACGGCCTCGAGGTAAACTTCGGTTTTGCCCGACCCGGTGACACCACGTAAAAGCGTGGTGCCATAGGTATTGCTGCGCAGCGCAACGCGCAGCGCCTCGGCCGCCTCTTCCTGATCCTCGGTCAGCGATTTGGCCGGCAGGCTGGGGTCAAGATGGGCAAACGGCATGTCGCGCGGCGTGTCTTCTTCGCGCACCACACCTTGGGTCACCAGCCCCTTGACCACCGAGGCCGTCACTCCCGCGAGGTCGCTTAGCTCCTTAAGGGTAAAGCCAAGCCCGCCATAGCTGCGCAGCACGTCAAGCACGCGGGTGCGTGCGTCGGTCACGCGTGACGGCTCGCCCGTGCCCAGACGATAGACCTTTTGCATCGAGGGCGGATTGCTTAACCCCGGCGCGCGCGTCGCCAGCCGCAGCATCGCGGGCATCGGGGTCAGGGTATAATCGGCGGCGCGGCGCAGGAATTCCTGCATCTCGGCGCGCATCGGCGCCACATCCAGCACCCGGATGATGCTGCGCGCCTTTTTAAGGTCAAACCCGCCTTTGCCCGGCCCCCAGACCACGCCCAACACCTTGCGCGGGCCAAGCGGCACCTCGACAAAAGCCCCCGGCAGGCACCCGCCCTCGGGGGCGAGATAATCGAGCGGTCGATCAAGCGGCTGCGCCGTCAGAACCGCCACAAGCGCGCCTTCGTCAAAGAAGTCAGGGGAAGACGGGGACAACGCGGGTTCCTCTCTCTCGGGGGGTTTCGGTGGGCTGATCTATGAGGTAAACGCTTGTAACAGAAAACCCAACCCGCGCAGAGGCACCCCACCATGAAATTCTTTGTCGATACCGCAGAAACCGATCAGATTGCCGAACTTAACGATCTGGGCATGGTCGATGGCGTGACCACCAACCCTTCGCTTATCCTGAAATCGGGCCGTGACATTCTGGAAGTGACCAAAGAAATCGCCGATATGGTCGCGGGCCCGGTCAGTGCCGAAGTGGTTGCGCTGAACGCCGACGACATGATCGCCGAGGGCCGCAAGCTTGCCAAGATCGCCGATAACATCGCCGTCAAAGTGCCGCTCACCTGGGATGGCCTCAAGGCCTGCAAGGTGCTCTCGGGCGAGGGCAACATGGTCAACGTCACGCTGTGCTTTTCGGCCAATCAGGCGCTTTTGGCGGCCAAGGCGGGCGCGACCTTCATCAGCCCCTTTATCGGGCGGCTTGATGACATCAACCTTGATGGCATGGATCTGATCGCCGATATCCGGCAGATCTATGACAATTACGGCTTTGACACCCAGATCCTCGCCGCCTCGATCCGCAGCGTCAATCACGCCTATCAGGCGGCGATGATCGGGGCCGATGTGATGACAGCGCCCCCCGCCGTGATCAAGAAAATGGCAGAGCATCCGCTGACCGCGCAGGGGCTTGAAACCTTTATGGCGGACTGGGAAAAAACAGGGCAGAAAATCCTGTAACCCATGCTATAAGACCGAAAAACAAGACTGAGGCCGACATGAGCAGCAAGCCGGAAATGCATGACGCGCTGCGCGAACGTATAATCGCGCAGCCCGACGTTATCCTTGAAGATCAAGACCTTATGCGTGCTCTCATCGCCGCGAACGAACGCGCCATGGGCGGTAATATCGTCGATCTGCGCGGCATTGCGATGGACCGTCTTGAGGCGCGCCTTGACCGGCTTGAAGACACCCACCGAAGCGTGATTGCCGCCGCTTACGAAAATCTGGCGGGCACAAATCAGGTGCATCGTGCGATTTTGCGCATGCTTGACCCGGTCGAATTCGAGACCTTCCTGCGCGATCTCGGGGGCGAAGTGGCGCATATCCTGCGGGTCGATTCGATCCGTCTTGTGCTTGAATCGGTGCAAAATGACAGTGACCCGGCGGTGCGCCGTCTGGGCGATGTCCTGTCGGTGGCCGAGCCCGGCTTTATCAAATCCTATCTGACCGGCGGGCGCGATGTGCCCGCACGGCAAGTGACGCTGCGCCAGATCAACGAGGGCGACATGCGGATTTATGGCCGCGATGCCACCTTTGTGCGCTCCGAGGCCTGTCTGATGCTGGATTTCGGGCCGGATCGCCTTCCCGGCATGCTGGCCATGGGGGCCGAAGACCCGCATCAGTTCAGCCCGCAACAGGGCACCGATCTGTTGGCGTTCTTTGCCGGGGTCTTCGAGCGGTCCATGCGTCGCTGGTTGTCATGATAAGCCCGGCCGCCCGCGATTCGTTGCAGGGTTGGCTGGCGTCACAAAAGGCACTCAAGGGGGCCTCTGACAACACGCTTGATGCCTATTCGCGCGATGTTGCGGGCTTTCTTGCCTTCATGACCGAGCATAATGGCCAGACCCAGGGCCTTGGCGCGCTGGCCCGGATAAGCACCGCAGATATGCGCAGCTGGATGGCCTTCACCCGTGGTCACGATGTTGGTTCACGCTCGCTGGCGCGCAAACTCTCGGCGGTCAAAAGCTTTTATCGCTGGCTGTCCGAGCGTGAGGGGTTTGAACCCACCGCCGTTCTCGCCACCCGCTCGCCCAAGTTTCAGCGCAAACTGCCCCGCCCGCTCTCGCCCGAGGCGGCAAGCGAGATGATCGACACCCTTGACATGCAATCGCTGACTCCGTGGATTTCCGCTCGAGATCAGGCGGTTGTGACCCTGCTTTACGGCTGTGGCCTGCGGATATCCGAGGCGTTGAGCCTGAGCGGGACGGATATCCCGATTGGCAGCACACTTCGAATCATCGGCAAGGGCAACAAGGAACGCATGGTGCCGGTCATCGCCCCGGCCCGTGACGCGGTCGAGCGCTATGTCGCGATGTGCCCCTATGAGATCACCCCGCAAAGCCCGGTTTTTCGCGGCTCGCGCGGCGGCAAGCTTAACCCGCGGGTGATTCAGAAGGTGGTTGAAAAGACCCGGATGCAGCTTGGCCTGCCGGCAACTGCCACCCCCCATGCCATGCGCCACAGCTTTGCCACCCACCTTTTGAACGCGGGCGGCGATCTGCGCGCAATTCAGGAATTGCTGGGCCATGCCTCGCTTTCGACCACGCAGGCCTATACCGGCGTCGATACCGCGCGCCTGCTTGAGGTATACGCGCGTGCGCATCCGCAGGGACGTGGTTAATTCCGATCCCGCCTCACGTAATAGTTAAGTTCAATTACAATCCAAACATGCGAGGGTTCCGCTTGGATGACCCTCGTATCTATTGAACGAAATGGAGAATGAATATGAAACGCCAGCTTTTTGCCGCCGCGACTCTTGCAGCCAGCCTTTTGATGGGCCAGACGGCAGTGGCCTCGGAGTGCAAAGTCGATGTCACGGATCCGTTTGATCTTGATGCGGCCGCGATCACCGAGATTTATGACTGCCTCAAGGATGAAATGGTGGAGAGCTATAGCAAAGAAGGCAATGAAGTCGCCGCTGCGTATCGCGACTGGACCGTTTCATCGACCCGTCCCGCCGTGGCCGGCGCGCATGGTAACCGCCTGTTGCAGACCTTTGCCAATGAGGCTGCTGCCGAGCAATATCTGAAATTCGCCGATGAAGGCGTGGTGATGCCGGTCGGGTCCGTTCTGGCCAAGGAAAGCATCACGATCAGCAAAAAGAAAAAGGCCGCTGTGACAGGTCCGCTGTTCATCATGACCAAAGTCGAAGCCGGTGGCGCACCTGAGACCGCCGATTGGGTCTATTCAGCGGTTCAGCCCAACGGCAAGCCGATGAAATTCAAACAGAGCTTTTGCCATGACTGCCACGTGTCGTGGGAAGCACAGGATATGATGGCCTATCCGTTGGAAGAGGTTCGCGTTTCCAACTAAGGCCACGCGCCCTGCAATCTGGCCCGGCCCTTTGGGGACCGGGCTTTTCTTTTTGCATCTTTGGCGCTGCTGGTTCATTAAACGGCCATGACACCACATTTGCGCGCCCTCCTTGTTCACCTTTTGACCGCCACCGGGGCGGTTTTTGCAATGCTGGCCATGTTGGCCGCGATTGATCTGGAATGGGAATTGATGTTCCTGTGGCTGGTCGTGGCCTTTGCCGTGGATGGCATTGACGGGCCCCTGGCGCGCAAATTCGACGTCAAAACCCACGCGCCAGAATTTGACGGCGTGCTGCTTGATCTGATCATCGATTATCTGACCTATGTGTTCATCCCGGCCTTTGCGCTCTTCAAGTCCGACCTGTTGCCGGGCTGGACCGGATGGGTCGCCATCATCGTGATTACCTTTGCCAGCGCCATGTATTTCGCCGATACCCGGATGAAAACGCTTGATAATTCATTTTCCGGCTTTCCCGGATGCTGGAATATGCTGGTGCTGGTGATGTTTGCGATCGAGCCGAATTTCTGGATCATTCTGACGCTGGTTGCGGTGTTGTCGGTGGCGATGTTCCTGCCGCTCAAGTTCATCCATCCGGTGCGCACCGAACGCTGGCGCTGGATATCGCTGCCGATGGCTCTGGCCTGGACGTTTTTCGCGGGCTGGGCGGCCTGGGTGCATTTCGATCCGCAAAGCTGGGCGCATTGGGGGCTGGTGGTGACCAGCGTCTATCTGATTTTTGTGGGCATCGTGCAGCAGCTTATCCCACGGCGTGACGACCTCTGAGCGGCGCGCGGCCACTGCATCAGATCAGCAATCCCGCCGCCCCCTCATGGCGCAACAGCCAGACCTTGGTCTCGACCCCGCCCTGCCCTGAATATCCGCCAAGGCCCGACGCGCCCAAAACCCGGTGGCAGGGAATAATCACCGGAATCGGATTACCGCCACAGGCCGTACCAATCGCCTGCGCCGAGGCGTCAATACGGGTCGCAAGGTTGCCATAGGTTACAGTTTCGCCAAAGGGAATCTCACACATCGCATCGCAAACCCGGCGCTGAAACTCTGATCCCGCCACATCAAGCGGCAGGTCAAACCGCGTCAGGCGCCCCTCGAAATAGGCCGCAAGCTGTGACAGGGCCTCGCTTAGCTCGGGCGTTTTATCCTCATCGCTGGCCGTTCCCCACCGAAGGGCGGTGATCGCGGTCCCGTCACTGACAACACAAAGCGGGCCGACGGGCGACAACATGCTGGCAGATGGCATAGAGCCCCCTTTTCCGATGCACGCCGGGCCCCGTCGAAAGGGTCGCAAGCGCTTTATTGCGTGTCCAGCAGCACCGCCTCGACCCGGCGGTTCATGTCGCGCGAGGCCGAATTGCGGTTGCTGGCGATGGGGGCGAGATAGCCAAGACCTTCGGCCTCAAGCTGGGCGCGGGCAACGCCGTGGGCACCGACAAGACGCTCCAGAACGGCGCGGGCACGGGCACGCGACAGGGCGATATTGGCGTCAAGCGCGCCAACGCTGTCGGTATGGCCCACAAGCGCCATGCGCCGCGCGGGATCGGCGTTCAGAAACTCTGCCAGCGCGATAAGGCTGGCAAATGGCCCATCACCAAGCGCCGTCGCCCCAGAAGCGAAATCAAGATCGCGCAACACAACATGGCCACGCTCAAGAAGCGCCTGCGCCAGAGGTGTGGCATTGACCGCCTCACCACCCTGGCCCTCTGCGACAGGCAGGTCAGGCGTGGTTTGCAACCCTATAGCACCACTTGCAGTGATATGGCTTATCTGGACATAGCCAGTGCCGCCCGCGCGGCTTACCAGCACGGCGGCATGTTCAAGCCCCGTGCCGTCAGTGCCCCGGCGCGCCGCAAGATAACGAAAATCGAACAGGTCGACGAACATATCGGGGGCTGGCAAAATCGGCGCGTTAAACCGGAAATCAAACCCGCCACAATCCTGATCGCTGCACTCGAAGATCACCTGCCAACCGGCCTTTTCAAGCTCATCACGCAGCGGCACAAGCACCTGAAGCGTGGTCAGCCCCTGCCCGGTGACCCGCCAGGCCTGTTGGGTCACGCGCCCATCAAGGCGCTCGCGCGGCAGGTTGCCGTTTGCAAAGGGGCCTGTGGGCAAAAGAAAGGTATCGGCCTCTTGCACGATCTCGGCGCTCATCACCGCATTGCCCGGCAAAGACAACTCAAGCGCCCCGCCGGCATGCGGCAGGACAAGCGCCAGAACAAGGGCCGCCCGCGCGCGCATCACCCCTGGCGGGCCTGCGCGTGATATTCGGGATTGGGCTTCATGCCCGTGGCGCTGGCCACCCGGTTGGTCATGTTGAAAAACGCCGCCACATTGGCAATATCCCAGATATCACGCTCGCTAAAGCCCACATCGCGCAGCGTGGTTCGGTCGGCGTCTTCAACCGTGGCGCTGGCTGTGGTGACCTTGGCCGCGAAATCAAGCATCGCGCGCTGGCGCGCATCAAGCGGCGCCATGCGGTAATTCATCACCATCGCCTCACCCAGGGCCGGATCGCCCGAAAGCTGGCGCACCGCCGCGCCGTGGGCCACCTGACAATACCAACAGCGGTTGATCGAGCTGACGACCACCGCGATCATCTCGCGCTCGAGCTTGGACAGGCCGCTATCGGCCAGCATCAGCTCGTTATAAAGCGCAGCAAACGTGTTGAGCTTGTTGATATCAAAGGCATGCGCCTGAAGCACATTTGGGATCATGCCAAGTTTGTCCTGGCAGATATCGAAGTATTTCTGCGTCGCTTCCGGCAGTGGATCGACCATCGGCAAGTCAAGCGCGGTGGTTTGCTCTGGTTTTGTCATCGCTTATCCCTTCTGTCTGTAATGGTACTGTCCCACATGCGTGAACCCCATGGAAGCATAGAGGCCATTGGCCCCCTGATTGGCCTGGGTACAAACGACCGCCAAATGGCGCGCCCCCTCGCCCGCCGCCCAATACGCCGCCTGAAGCATCATCAGCCGCCCCATGCCGGCACGGCGGTGACGCGCGTGTACCTCAAGCGCGTGCACCATGGCGATATGATCGTGAATGGCAACAAAGCCGGTGGCCGCCGGGCGGCTGTCATGACGTCCAAAGAGTGCGGTTTTGGGGAGGGGTGCGCGCTCCATCACGGCGATGCGGCCGGCGCCTATTCCGCCCTCGGCCCAGATATCTCGCATGATTTCAAGCGGTTCCCAGATCGAAAAGGTCGAGACACGCGGCGGGGTTTCTTGCGTCAGAACCTGCACCGGCGCCACATAGAGATTGACCGGATCAACCACGCCATAGCCCTCGCCCTCGAGCATCGCATCAAGCGCCTCATCGCCTTCGCGGATCATGAAAAGCGGCGCCTGCCCCAAGTGCCTCATCGCGACCTCGGCGGCGGGCAGATCGACAAGGCTGACAGGCGCGCGCGCGGTTGCGGCAGAGACACGCTTGCCCCCACCCTGCCCGTCACGGATCACCCAAGCGCCAAGGTCAGATTTGGCGGCGGGCGGCCATGTGCCCTCAACCACGCCGTAGAGGGTTTGCGCATCCGGGATCATGCGGGGAAAATCGCGGCCAGGTCGGCCATTGCCGCATCAACCCGCGCTCCGTCCTGTCCCCGGATCACAATATTGGCACCATAGCACCCGTTGCGCTGGAACGGGTAGGACCCGATTGAAAGATCGCCGTAGCGCAACGCCAATTCGCTCAGTGGCCCGGCGATATCGCCCTCGCCGCGGTGAATCTCAAGGTTCTGCGACAAAACCGGCGCGCCCCCGGTCAAAGTCGGCAGAATACTGGCCAGCATCGCCTGAAAGATCGAGGGCACCCCGGCCATCACATGCACATTTTCAATGCTAAAACCCGGCGCGGTGCTGATCGGGTTGTCAATCAGGGCCGCTCCGTCGGGAATCCGCGCCATGCGCAAACGCGCCTCGTTCAACTCTTGGCCCGACCTCTCGTAATGCGCCGCCAAAAGCGCGCGGGCATCGTCGCGGATGCCGATAGGGCGATCAAAGGCGCGCGCCACATTTTCAGCCGTGATATCATCATGGGTCGGCCCGATCCCGCCCGAGGTAAAGACCGTATCATAGCCAGCGCTTAGCGCCCTGACAGCGGCAACAATAGCATCCGGGTCATCGCTGATCACGCGAACCTCTTGCAGATCGATCCCCGCCTTGGTCAACTCCCCGGCAAGGTGATGCGTATTCGCATCGCGCGTGCGCCCCGAAAGGATCTCATCCCCGACCACAAGCATGGCGGCGGTTGGGTTGGGCATGATGCGGGCCTCCTTGAACAGATCCATACCCCGGTATAGGCCTGCTCTTATGCGCTTTCAAACCCCTCTTGTGCCTGCCGTGCTAATCCGCCGCTACAAACGCTTTCTGGCCGATATCCGGCTAGAGGATGGGCGCGAAGTCACCGCCCATTGCGCTAACCCCGGAAGCATGATGGGGCTGGCAGAGCCGGGCATGAAAATATGGGTCGAGCCGAATGATAACCCAAAGAAGAAACTGAAGTTCGGTTGGCGCCTGATCGAGCACGCCAACGGGCATTTCACCGGCGTCGATACCAGCCTGCCCAACCGCGCCCTGCGCGCAGCACTTGAGGCGGGCAATATCCCTGAACTGGCCGCCTATGACACCGTACGCCCGGAACAGAAATACGGCACAAACAGCCGGATTGATTTCCTTTTACAAAGCAACGGATTGCCCGATGCCTATGTCGAAGTAAAATCCGTCACCCTGTCGCGCATCACCGGTCTGGCCGAATTCCCAGATAGCGTCACCGCGCGTGGCGCCAAACATCTGGGGGAACTGACCGAAATGGCACGTACCGGTCACCGCGCCATCCTGTTCTACCTGATCCAGCGAACCGACTGCACACAGATGACGCTCGCGGTTGATATCGACCCCACCTATGCCGCCGCCTTCGCCACGGCAAAGATTTCAGGGGTTGAGGTGCTGGCCTATGACACAACGATCACCCCCGAGGCGATCACCCTCGGCGCACCGGTTTCTGTCAAATAAATCGGTATGTGTTGCCGCCAGCGCATCGCCATTTGAGTATTTGAAGAACGATGAAAGTCAAAACCTTCCGAGCTTTCATCGTTCCCCAAATACTCACCTCAACGCGCCCAATCCTCGCCACACCCATTGTGCGCGTCACGCTGCCACCTGCCCTGAGGAAGGCGCAGCCTGACGAGGCATAAAGCGCGCGCGCCAGCGCGCTCCGCCCGGTCAGGCCAGATTTCCCTCAATTTTCGCCATCCCCTTGGGAATGACCGGCGAGGGCAAGCTTGCCGCGCGTTTCTTCAGGCTGCACCCGATGACACCGCGCGGTCGTGTCGCGAAGGTGGTGGAGTTTGAAGGTTGCGTAATCTCCGGGTGAACTGAACCCACCCAACCGGCGGCTGCAGCCGCCAAGGGGATCACGCCATTAGGAACAGTACCGACACTGCTGCGCTTTCGCTCCAGGCCAATGAAGCGGACTATGATCCAATCGAGGATCGTCTGCGAGAGCAATATTCGCAACGATCGAGGCGGTTTTCAAAGAGGGACTGGACGCGTTTCTGGGGCGCTACCGTTATGACCGGGGCACGGACAAACTCAAAGGCTATCGGCACAGTCACCGGGAGCATCAGTTAATCGGCACGTTTGGAGTAGAGACAATAAGCGTGCCGCGCGCCCGCGCCGTCGATGAGGTCGGCAAGACCACGGAACGGCGCTCGAAGGCGCTACCGCGCTACCAGCGGTTGACCAAGAAGGCCGAGGCGCTGCTCGCCTCGATGTATCTGGCTGGCACCAACACGCGGCGCGTGAAGCGGGCGCTATATGGGTTGCTCGAAGGGACGGTCAGCAAGGACGTGGTCAGCCGCGCTCGTGCAGCATAGGTGAAGGTCGACTGGGACGCTTGGATAGCGCGAGACCTGGCCGACGAAGACATCGTCCGTCTGATTTTGGGTGGCATCGTCATCAAGACCCGGTTGGATCGAAAGGCCACGAATATCTCTGTTCTGGCCGCGATCGGGGTGCGCCGGGACGGGCAAGAGGTGCTGCTTTCCATCAAGAGTGAAGCGGATCAGAAAAGGCGCCAGTGGCGCGTTTTCCCGCCAAACGGGCGGAGAAAGTAAAGCTGCACGGGGCATATTCCTCAGCGATCTCGACGCGCGTGGCCTGAGGCGGCCGGAGTTTGTCCTCGTCGACGGTTCCCCCGGGCTGGAGGTATGAGGAGGGTCAGAAAACAGTCCGGAGGGCTGTTTTCCCGACGATTGGCGGGTCGCGCTCTGCGGTGATGCCCTGCCGATCCCGTGCGGCACGGTTCACAAGCACCGCAACCTGTCCGGCCATGCTCCCAAGCACGTGCATGACGGATTGACCGAGGCTTACCGCGACATGATCTATGCCGACACCGCGGCAGATGTCGAGAAGCAGCAGAAGGTATTCTTGCGCAAGTGGCACCTGAAATGTCGCGCGGTCGCCGACAGCCTGCAAGAGGCCGCAGACCGGCTATGCACCTTCACGCGCCTGGACCCGTCGCGGTGGAAGCCAGCTCGAACCACAAATACAATCGAGCGCCTCAACGAAAAATTCCGCCGCACCATCAAGACCCAGACCGTGCTGCCCTGCGCCTAAACCGTACCGATGCTACTCTGGGCACTAACTGCGTCGGGCCAAATCCGGATGCGAAAGGTCGATGGCTGGGAAACCCTGGCTCAGCCCATCGCCCCGATCAGCCTTGACCTCGCGGCCTGATCAGGCCCAAA
>CBDTZA010000020.1:0-11533 GCA_965364785.1 uncultured Roseovarius sp.
CCGCCGGGGGGCGATTGCGGCGCTGGTCAAAAACCCCTTTGCGGGCGGTTATACGGCCGATCTGCAATCGGCGATGGATGATCTCAAGCCGCTTGGCCTGATGATGACCGACCGCCTGATTGACGCCATGGGCGGCATCGACGGGATCGACGGCTATGGCAAGGCCGCCATGGCGGGCGAGCGCGGCGAGCTGGAACATACCGCGCTTTGGCATGTGCCGGGTGGCTATGCGATGCGCGCGCGGCTGGGCGAGGCCAAGGCAATCGTGCCCTCGTCGATGAAACAGGGCGGTCCGGGCACGCGCATTGACGTGCCGCTTGGCCATATTAACGCCGCCTATGTGCGTAGCCATTTTGACGGGATGGAAGTTGGCCTTGCCGATGGCCCCCGCGCCGACGAGCTTTTGTTCATCCTAGCAATGGCGCGCGGCGGGCGCATTCATGACCGCATGGGCGGGCTGAGCGTTGCCGAGGTCAGGGGCGAAGACGGGCTGCGCTAAAGCGCAATCCGAAAACCGGTTCCCGGTTTTCGGAGCAAATTGCGCGGCTTTAACTGGCCGAGTAACTTTGCTTTTGCGCCATATAAAGCTGTGCGTAATAGCCGCTCTTTTTCAACAGCGCGTCATGTTGCCCTTGTTCGACAAGCGCGCCGGCCTCTAGTACATAGATGCTATCGGCATCGGCAATCGAGGACAGGCGATGCGCCACGACAATCGTTGTGCGCCCCTGTGTCAGACGTGTCAGGGCCGATTTGATCCGCGCCTCGGTGCCCTGATCAAGCGCGCTTGTCGCCTCGTCCAAAAGCAGGATCGGCGCATCGACAAGAAAGGCGCGTGCGATGGCGATGCGTTGCTTTTGCCCGCCCGACAATTGCGCACCTTTGGGGCCGACCGTAGAATCGCCACGGGCCCGGATCAGATCGGCAATCTCGGCGTTTTCAGCGGCGCGCCAGACCTCTTCATCACTGGCCTCGGGATTCACATAGCGGATGTTTTCCCAGATCGAATTGTTGAAGATCACGATATCCTGCGCCACCACCGAAAACGCCCCGCGCAGCGCGCGCAGTTGCAGCGTGTCAATGGCGGTGCCGCCGATGGTGATCTGGCCGCCCTGCACATCATAAAGTCGCGACAAGAGCGACAGGATCGTGGTTTTGCCCGATCCGGTCGCGCCGACAATCGCCGAGACCTGTCCCCCCTTAAAGGTCATCGACAGCCCGTCAAACAGAGGCTGTCCCGCGCTATAGGAAAACGTCACCCGCTCCAGCGCGATATCGCCACCGGTGTCAAACTTGGCCACGGCTCCCGGCGCATCGGTGATGGTCGGGGTCTCATGAAACAGGTTGCGCACCCGCTCCAGCAGAACGACATGCGCCTGCAGGATGCCAAGATATTGCGCCAGAAGGCGCGCGGGATCAAACACAAGCACCATGCCAAGCAGAAAGGTGATGATGCCCGCGCCATCCATGTCAAAATCGGGGCTCAGCACCATATAACCGCCGCCGCCAATCACCAGCACATAGACAAAGGCCGAGCTGAGGTCGATTGAGGGCATCACAAGCGCCTGGGTAAGTTGCACCCGGGTCACCAGATCGCGTATCTTGCTGGTGGCTTTTTCAAGACGCGCCGCCTCGACTTGTTCCTGGCTGGATATCTTGACCGTGCGCATCGCGGTCACGGTTTCCTCGATCCCGCTCATGTAATCGCCAAGCGCATGCTCGGCCTCGCCCTGACCCTGCTTGACGCGGGCCGAGACGAAATTCATCACCCAGATGATAAACGGCAGCACCAGAATGGCGGCGGTGAACAGCACCGGGTTTTTGTAAATCAGATAGGTCGACACAATCACCACCGTGACCGCATCGCGCACGGCGTTGGCGGTGGACAGGCCAATGAACTGGCCAAGCTGTTGGGTCTGGATCACAAGCCGCTGAATGATCTCGCCAGATTTGGTGCGCTCGAAATAGGCAAGATCCAAGTCCATCATGTGGTCAATCAGATCACGGCGCATTTCAAAGATCGCGCTGTTGCTGACCCAGATGGTGATCCGCGGCACGAAATACCCCATGGTCCCGCGCACGGCGAAAAGAAAGAACACCGCAAGACAGACCATGGCCAATTCACGCGCTGTGCCCTTGTCGAAAATTACCCGCAGACCGTTTTCCGTGATCGACAGGAATTGCTGATAGACCACGCCCTGAACAAGGATCATGCCAAGCACCAGCAACAGCCACGGCGCCCGCTTTTTAAGGTATTTCCCCCAGAACCAGCGCAGGTTGTCGCGGTCAGTGGCCGAATAAAGCGGCACTTTGATCTTGGCGGGCTTTTTTGTCATGCAGGCGCAACCGTGGGGTCAGGGATGTCAAACCTGCTCATAAAGGGTTCTGCGCGCAAGGTCATCCCATCGCTGCAAAAATCAGGCGTGGCGACGGATTACGGATAGGATGGTGGCAGATTCAACAGCTCATCAAGCTGTCGCGCAATCCAGCCGCGCGGAATGAAATGGCCGCGTTTATGCACATCAAGTGTCACCTGCCCGCCGTTGCAATCGGTCCATTGGGTGCGTTTGAAGGTATCATGGCGGGTCACGTCCCATGTGCCAAGGTCACGCGGCGGGCCATTGCAATCAAGCCTCTCGCGCCAGAGTTTGACCGGATAGGTCGTGTCGCCACCCGGCCCAAAGGGAAAATCCATCACCGTGTCCGAGGTGCCATGCACATGGCGCACCTCGGCGGGGGCGGCGGGGCAGGTCTCTGACTGGCGCAGGGTGCCCGAAACCGCCAAAAGCGCCGCAACCCCATCGCCGTTTTCACAGACATAGCGCCACGCCATGGCCGAGCCGTAGGAATAGCCCGAGACATAAATCCGGCTGCGGTCGATGGGATAGCGCTTGGCGGCGTCTTCAATCACGGCGGCGGCGAAATCGACATCATCGGTGGCAGAGGTCCAGAAATCCCAGGTTTTGCCTGCCCCGTTGGGCGCCAAAAGCAAGACACCGCGCCGCCGGGTCGCGCCGGAAATCCGGCCATGTTTGACGATCAGGTCGCCCTGACGCATCCAGCCGTGAAAATGCAACAAAACCGGAAGCGGCGATGTGCCATCCCAATTGTCCGGCTCTTTTACGTGGTAGGACCGATTCCCTAATGGGCAGGCAATTTCGCCGCGACAGCGCGAGGCATCAGCCGCGGGTTCGGCTGCCGGGGCAAGGCCCGGAAAGATCAGGGTAAAGATAAGCAGCAGATACCGCATGCAGCCTCCGTTAAGGGCGAAAATCCTGCCCTTACTCTAAGTCTTGCGGTTGAAATGTCACGTCACAAGCCTGTCAGGCGGGGCCGGAATGATCTGACCCCGCGCCGGTATGTGCCTCAGACCATTGCGAAGATGCGCGCAGGCCCGCCGGTGCCGCCGCGATGCTTGGGCGCGCCCACGACAACCGTCGCCCCCGAGGCGGGCAGCTTGTCGAGATTGGCGATACATTCGATCCCGAACCGACCCGTGGGCAGCCATGCGTAATGGGTGGCAAAATCGGCCGAGGGGCCGTGATCGAGCGACAGGGTATCGCTGGCAATCGACGAGGCCCCGGTTTCAAGCAGCATTTGCGCCGCCTCGACATGAAAGCCGGGAAAATGCTGTTTCTCGCCATCAAAGCCACGAAAGGCATCAGTGGCGGTCTTGGTGCCCCAGCCGGAATAAAGCGCGACACAGGCATTGTCGGGGATGTCGCCATTGGCGGCGATCCACGCCTTGAGATCATCTGGCGTCAGCTGGGCATCGGGGTTTTCGGCGGCTTTGGCGGCGATATCGATCACACAGAGCGGTGCCACCAGATTGCTAAGCGCGATTTCATCAACCGAGGCGCCGTTGGCCGAGAAATGCAACGGCGCATCGACATGGGTGCCGGTGTGTTCGTTCACCGTCAGCGTCATCAGGTTCAGCCCGTGTTCCGCAAAATTGAAGTTTTGTTCCATCGAAATGCCGGGTTTGCCAAAATAGGTGGGAAAATCGGCATCATAGGTATGGGTCAGATCCTCGACCATCCCGTGACCGGCGGCCATGGCGGGGGGCGCTGAAAAGGGGCCAAGCGCGGTGGCGGCCCCTGCGGCGGCGGTCGCGGTGAAAAAGGCGCGGCGCGACAGCATTCTGTCTTTGACCGCGTTCATGATACATGCGTCACACATGGTAATCTCCTTTTTTGGGGCGTTGCGGGGTGCACCCTAGCATGATTCTGCGCTAGAATCGCCGGGGATAAATGCGACTTTGGTCGCGCGGCGCGGTTTTGGACCGGGGGAAACACACAGATGTTGGCATTGCTGCGATTGGTCGTCTTCGGCTTTATCATCCTGACGATCATCTATGTCAGCGTTTCTGTGTACTCGCGATCGGTGCGGCGGGGCAAACTGCTGAAAGATTGGCAAGACACGGGTAGGCCCGGCGACAAGGATGCCTATATAGAGGCAGGAATGGCGCAATATCAGCACTCGCTCAGGCGGCGTTTGATCTGGCTGGTCTATATTGTGCCGACGGGGATGATCGCGCTGATCATCTATGTGATGAATTTTATGTAAGGGGGCCGCAATGGGCTATGTGAAATGGACGATCCGCGGGCTGTTCTGGCTGCTGGTGATTGCGTTTCTGCACTATACGCTGCCGCAGCACGATGTGGCCCGGATCACCGATACCTATGAAAAGCGGGTCAGTCCGGGCAGCAATTCGATGTTCTGGTCAAATGCCGATACTGGCGAGAGCACGGATGTGACCGTGCGCGATGTGTTTTTCATTCAGGCCTTTCGCACCAATGACAAGCCGATGATCTATCGCAACGAAGACACAGGCTGGGGCTGGCCGCCGTATTTCAAGTTCGACACCAGCAATCTTCAGGCCGAAGCGTCGGATCTGATTTCCAAAAAGAACGATGCCAAGCCGCAATGGGTGGTGGTGCGCCATTATGGCTGGCGCAATGAATTCCTGTCGATCTATCCCAACGCGGTGAGTGTCTGGGCGGTCGATGGTCCCGATGTGCGGATTATCCCCTGGGTCAAGATCGTGCTCCTGACACTTTTGGCGGCGCTTTATTGGGCGATCCGGGTGCGCTGGATGCGGTTCCGCAAGCGGCGGATTGAACCGAAAGTCGATGAATGGACGGATGGCTGGGCCTAGGGGCCTGCTCATCCGCCCTCGTTTTGGGGTGGCTCAGCGCTTGCCGTAATAGAGCCCCACAACATGCTCGGCCTCGGCAAAGAATAACCAACGGGACGCGACGATACCCGCGACATGGCTGATCACGGCGAAAAGCGCCATGGCATGTGTGAACGGCACAAGCAGCATCAGCACTGGCAGGATAAAGCCAAGCCCAAGCGCGATCGCACGCAGTTTCTGGGCGTGTTTGCGCCCCACCTGATGCACCATCTCGCGCAACAGGTAATTGGTGCCGGTATGCGGGGCCTCGAAGGCGCGCACGGTGCCGATAGTGCCAAGCCCGGTCGCGCTTGCCATATTGGTGCCGCTGGCGGCAAAGGCGCCGTCACCGCGCACCCACCAGAGCACCTGTATCACGCCCGCCACCGGCAGGAGGATCAGCGACGCGCTGACCTGACCGGCCAGAAGCGCGCCGCCGGCCAGAGAGATCGACACTAAAAGGGCAGGCGTCAGCGGGGTTTTCCAGCGTGGAATGGTCGATAGCTGGGCATAGATCATCGAGGTGGTGAACACGGTGCCAAGTGACAAAAGCGCGCCAAGCCAGCCAAGAGGCGCAATCCGCGTGTCGAGAAACACCAGAGCGGCGGCATAAACGCCCATCACCAGAAGTGCGGCCACCGCGCAGACGCCTTCGCGGCTTAGCCAGCTTGAGCGCCACTGGCTAAACGCCTTGATCGCGCGTTCGGGGCGGCCAAGGTGAAAGGTCGAGGCCAAAAGCCCGCCCACGGCGAGAGCATAGGCAATGAGGAAAAACACAAACGCCACCCAGCCGGTGACGGCAGGCATGCCAAGCCCAAGCCAGATCAAAAGGCCAAAGCCAAGCCCGGAGAGTGTTGTGAAGACAATAACGGAAGGGGCGGGATGCATCTCAGAGTCTCTCCAGAGCTTTGTCGAGCCACCCAAGAAAGCCCTTGGGGTCGTCCATGACGGGGGCAAGGAAGGGGGCAAGAATGTCGATCTCGCCGACCGGTTTGGGTTGGTCCAGCTGATCCTTGGGCCGGGGCGGCAGGTATTGGTTGACCGGCTTGGTGCCCTGTTCGGGCATCAGGTCCATTCCGCCGCGTTCGGCGGTGAGTTTGCTGACATTGCTGTCGGGATCGGCGAAATCGCCGAAATGCCGGGCACCGGACGGGCAGGTGCGCACGCAGGCGGGAACGCGGTCAACCTCGGGGAGGTTCTCGTTATAGATGCGGTCAACGCAGAGCGTGCATTTCTTCATCACGCCCTCAGCCGCGTCCAACTCGCGTGCGCCATAAGGACAGGCCCAGGCACAGAGGCCACAACCGATACAGTCGGTCTCATTGACCAGAACGATGCCATCCTCGACCCGTTTATAGCTTGCCCCGGTGGGGCAGACGGTAACGCAGGGCGCGTCCTCGCAATGCAGGCAGGATTTCGGAAAATGCACCAGTTGCGCCGCCGGATGCGGCATGGCCGAACTCGCCAGCGGCTGGACCTCGTAGCTATGCACGCGGTTGAGGAAGGTGCCCGACGGGTCGGCGCCGTAAGGGTTCTGATCACTCAGGGCCGCGCCGTAATTTTCGGTGTTCCAGCCTTTGCACGACACCACGCAGGCATGACAGCCAACACAGGTATCAAGGTCGATCACAAGGCCGAGTTTGCGGGTGGTTTGTTCGGGAAGGGTTGTCATTGGGCCACCTCGGGATTGTGCGGTGTGAGCGGAGATTGGGGGCGCTGCCCCCGTCGCGCGTTGCGCGACTCCCCCGGGATATTTAGGGCCAGAAGAAACGCAGGTTGTGTCATTTTCCCACCTTCCATTCCAGGTGATCGGGGCCCTGGGGGACCGGGGATTTGAGCGGCGCCATGGCGGGTTGGCTCTCGGCGGGGGCATCGGTCTTTTCGACCTTGACGCGCAGGTCGAACCAGGCCGCCTGACCGGTCACGGGGTCGGAGTTGGACCAGCGCAGGCCATCGCCCTTGGGCGGCAACAGCTCGTGGATCAGGTGGTTGAGCAGGAAGCCTTTGGTCGCCTCGGGCGCGTCGTTGGACAGGGCCCATGCGCCTTTGCGTTTGCCGATCGCGTTCCATGTCCAGATGGTGTTTTCGTTGAGCGCCGCCATATGCGCCACTGGCACTGTGATCTCGCCATGCGCCGAGGTGACGCGCGCCCAATCGCCATCGGCAAAGCCGTTGGCCTCCCACAGTTTGGTGGGCAGGTAGAGCGGGTTATGGCCGTGGATCTGGCGCAGCCAGGCGTTTTGGCTTCCCCAGGAGTGATACATCGCCATCGGTCGCTGGGTCAGCGCATGAACCGGGAATTCGGTGGTGTCGACATGATCATCCTCGAACGGCGGATACCAGATCGGCAGGGGGTCGAGCGTTGCCTTGATCCGGTCGCGCAGGTGGTCAGGCGGCTGGCGGTCGCCATGGCCTTCGGCGGCGAGTTGAAACTTGCGCAGGGGTTCGACATAGAGGTCGAAAATATAGGGTTGGGGCGCGTCATAGATGCCCATGCCGACAGCCCAATCCTGATAGGCGGTGTTCCAGGGTTTGTAGTAATTCGCCCCCTCGGGGATGTGACTGACGAAAAAGCCGCCGTTTTCGATGTAGCGATCCAGCTGCTCCGGGTTGGGCGCGCCGCGACCCACCTCATCGCCTGCCGCGCCACGAAAGCCTGCGAGCGGGCCGATGCCGGGGCGGCGTTCGTGGTTGGTGATGTAATCAGCATAATCGGCGTATTTCTGGCCGCCATCGGCGTCTGTAAACGCAGGCAGGCCAAGACGCGCGCCAAGGTCGCACAGCACCGATTGGAACCCGCGTACATCGCGGTCCGGCTCGATCACCGGCCAGCGGATGGCGTCGGCGGCGGCGTCGGCCTCGCAGATCGGGCGATCCAGCAGCGAAATACAATCATAGCGTTCAAGATAGGTGGTGTCAGGCAGGATAAGGTCGGCATAGGCGACCATTTCCGAACTATAGGCATCCGAATAGATGATGCGCGGGATCACATAGTCGCCATTCTCATCCTTATCGGTCAGCATCTTGATCACGCCGCCGGTGTTCATCGACGAATTCCACGACATATTGGCCATATACATGAACAGCGTGTCGATTTTATAGGGGTCACCGGCATGGGCGTTGGAAATCACCATATGCATCAGCCCGTGGCTGGACATCGGGTTTTCCCAGGTAAAGGCCTTGTCGATTCGCACTGCCGAGCCGTCATCATGCAGGGCAAGGTCCTCGGGACCTTGTACAAAGCCAAGATGCGGCCCGTTGAGAGGCGCGCCGGGATTGACCCCGCTATGTGGCTTGGGGTGGGCGCTGACCGGTTTGGGATAGGGCGGCTTAAAGCGAAAGCCGCCGGGAACCTCGACCGTGCCCAGAAGGATTTGCAGCACATGCAGCGCGCGACAGGTCTGAAACCCGTTTGAATGGGCCGAGATGCCGCGCATGGCGTGAAAGCTGACCGGGCGGCCGGTCATGGTCTTGTGTTTTTCGCCGCGGAAATCGGTCCATTCATGATCCAGCGTGATCGCCTCGTCAAAGGCGACGCGGGCGATCTCGGCGGCGATGCGGTGGATCTTTTCGGGCGTGATGCCACACCGTTCGGCGACCGCCTCGGGGGCGTATTGCGGATCAAGATAGCGTTCGGCCATGTGATGCATGACCGGACGATGGGTGACGCCAGCCGCGCGATGCGTGGCATGCAGGTCGGGGCGGATGCCGGGCGTGTCAAACGCCGCAAGCTTGCCGGTATTGCGGTCAATCACCAGAGGCTTGCCGTTATCATCACGCAGGAACAGGCCGAATTCGGCCGAGGAGTCATCGCCGTTCAGAAGAACTGGCGCGTTGGTATAGCGCGACAGGTAATCAAGGTCGATCTTGCCCGCACTCATCAGCACATGCACCAGCGACAGAATGAAAAGCCCGTCGGTGCCCGGTGTGATCCCGACCCAATCGTCGGCCACCGCGTTATAGCCAGAGCGGATCGGGTTGACGCCGATGACCTTGGCACCGCGCGCCTTGATCTTGCCGATGCCCATCTTGATCGGGTTGCTGTCGTGATCCTCGGCCACGCCAAAGATCATGAAAAGCTTGGTGTGATCCCAATCAGGCTGACCAAATTCCCAGAACGAGCCGCCCATGGTGTAGATGCCGGCAGCGGCCATATTGACCGAGCAAAAGCCGCCATGCGCGGCATAGTTGGGCGTGCCGAAACTTTGAGCCCAGAGGCTTGTAAAGCTCTGACTTTGATCGCGGCCCGTGAAAAACGCAAGCTTTTCGGGATGCTTTTCGCGGATCGGGGCAAGCCAGCCGGTCGCGATCTCAAGGGCCTCATCCCAGCTTATTTCTTCGTATTCGCCAGAGCCGCGTGGCCCCACCCGTTTAAGCGGCGCGCGCAGGCGCGAGGGCGCGTTGACCTGCATGATCCCGGCAGAGCCTTTGGCACAGAGCACGCCCTTGTTCACGGGGTGATCACGGTTGCCCTCGATATAGGCCACTTTGCCACCCTTGAGATGCACGTTGATGCCACAGCGACAGGCGCACATGTAACAGGTGGTCTTGCGCACCTCGTCTGACACTTTCGGCGAGGTCTCAATTTTCGGCTGGTGATGGGTCATCACGAAATCCCTGTTCTTGCGGCCTTCACGCTAGGGCAGATTCTGCGCCGTCGCGACCGTTTTCTTGTTTGTTTGGCTTTCCCGAACATATGTCCCGGAAAATCCGAAATTCACCCTATAATATTCCGTCAGCCTTGCGCGGCCATAGCCTGAAGCACGGTGACGGCGATCATTTGGGTCACGTCATTGGCAACACAGCCACGCGACAGGTCATTGGCGGGTTTGGCCAGCCCCTGAAGGATCGGGCCGATGGCGGTATAGCCCCCCAGACGCTGGGTTATCTTATAGGCGATATTGCCCGCATCAAGGTTGGGGAAGATCATGACATTGGCCTGACCGGCAACGCTTGATCCGGGCGCTTTGCTGGCCCCGATAGCGGGCACAAAGGCGGCGTCGAATTGAAGTTCGCCATCCGCCATAAGGTCGGGGTGATCGGCATTCAGGCGTGCCAGGGCCTTGGTGACCTTGGTGACCAGGGCGTGCCGCGCGCTGCCTTTTGAGGAAAACGACAGCAGGGCGATCTTTGGCTCTTGCCGCAAAAGCGCACGACAGGATGCGGCCGAGGCGGCGGCGATCGCGGCGAGCTCATCCGAGGAGGGATCAATCACCAAACCACAATCGGAATAGAGCATCGCGCGGGCATCGCCCCCGGCGGTTTCTGGCGGATACATAAGGAAAAAGCTGGACACCATGGCGGCGTCGGGCGCCTTGCCAATCACCTGAAGGGCGGTGCGCACCACGTCCGATGTGGTGGTAACAGCGCCGCCGACGGTGCCGGTGGCGTGGCTCTCGCGCACCAGCATGGCGGCATAGACAAGCGGGGTTTCAACGGCCTTGCGCGCAGCCTCTTCATCGACGCCCTTGTGACGGCGCAGTGCATGAAAGGCAGCGGCCAGATCGGTGGTGAGCGGCGAACCGGCCGGATCGTGGATGGATATCCCGTCGCCGGTCGTCGCGCCCTGGGCCTGTAATTCGCCGATAACGGCATCCGTCTTACCGACAAGGATCAGATCGGCGATCCCGGCATTTCGGGCGGCAAGCGCCCCCGCGACAACACGGGGATCACTGCCTTCGCTCAAGGAAACGGTGGGGCGGGTGGCCGGTGCCTCTGACAGCAACAGATCAAGGGGTGTTTTTGTCATTGGCTCCGGCCCGACCCCCTATCAGACCTGCTGTGGGCGCATGTCGGCGGGATCAATCCCGGCAACCGCAACCGGGTTTTTCATCGCGTCACGGCGGAAGGGATCGCCCAGTTCCTGATTGATCATCGCCTCGATCAGGGTGGTGATGCCGTTTTCCATCTGATCCTTGATCGCCTGATTAAGAGCGGCGGTCAGCTCGTCCATCGTGCGCGCAATCACACCTTTCAGACCGCAAGCCTTGGCGATTCCGGCATAAGACACTTCGGTATCAAGCTCGGTGCCGACGAAGTTGTCGTCAAACCACAGGGTCGAGTTGCGCTTTTCAGCACCCCACTGATAATTGCGGAACACGACCTGCGTGATGGCGGGCCATTGACCACGGCCAATCGCGGTAAGCTCGTTCACCGCGATGCCAAAGGCACCGTCACCGGCAAAGCCCACGACCGGCACATCGGGTTGACCGATCTTGGCACCCACAATGGCCGGAAGACCGTACCCGCAGGGACCAAACAGACCCGGCGCAAGATATTTGCGGCCCTCATCAAAGCTCGGATAGGCGTTGCCGATGGCACAGTTGTTGCCAATGTCCGAGCTGATGATCGCTTCGCGCG